>JBILEP010000226.1:0-4029 GCA_044352045.1 Cyanobium sp.
TCGGGGAGCGCAAGACGCCCAAGCCGTTCGTGGCCGCCTGCGACAAATTCATCTACACGGAGATCCTCAAGCGCGCCGAAACAGCCGGCGCGGCAGCGGCGGCTCCGGGCGCCGCCCTCAAGCAGCTGGGGCCGGCCCTGCGTTCGGCGATCGCGGCGGTGGACCAGGAGGATGGCTGGGCGCCTCTGGGGCAGGTGGGCACCTGGCTGCTCAAGCACGACCCCTCCTTCGACCCCCGTAATTTCGGTTTCAAGAAGCTCAGCGACCTGGTGCGCGCCCAGAGCGATCTGAACCTCAAAACGGTGCCCGGCAGCCAGGGGGCGCACCTGTATGTGCGCCTGCGGGAGGGGTAAGCGCCGACCCGTGGCTGAGGAGCTCAGCTCCCCACCTGCGCCAGCGTCATCAGCCGGTTGTCGGCGTCATCCCAGAGGATGTAGGCGAAGCAGCCCGGGATGTCGCCCAGGCGCAGGCGGCGGCTGGCGCCCAGCAGGTGGGCATTGCGCTGGTGGCAGGCGCGCAGCCGGTAGTTGGGGATGCGTTCGCAGAGGTGGTGGATGCTGTGGAAGCCGATGTCGGCGGAAAACCAATGCAGGATCGCGGGCAATTCCAGGTTGCTGCTGCCCTCCACGGCGCCGCGCAGGTAGCTCCAGTCGTCGCTGCCGTGCGCGTAGCTGCCCTCGAAGTTGTGCTGCACGAAGAACACGCAGATGAAGATCGCCGCCGAGAAGCTCATCACCACGGCATAGCAGCTCCAGAAGAGCCCTGCCCCCAGCCACTGGGCCATCAGCAGCCAGCTGGCGATCACCAGCGTGTTGTTGGCCACCAGGTCGGCCAATTCGCCAGCGGTGTACCAATGGCTGGAGCGATGGTCGCGCACCAAGTGGGGCAGCTCGGCCAGGGCCCGCCAGCCCCTCTCCGCCACGGCGGCGGCCAGGGCGCGGCTGGTGTTGACGACAAACTCTCCGGCGCCGAGCAGCAGCTGCAGCCGTGGCTTGATCACCAGATAGAAGAAGCCGCCCGGGATGAGCATCAAAGGCTGGCGCAGAAAGCCATAGAACCAGCGCTGGCGTGCCGTGAGCTCGCGGTAGCGGGCCACGGTGAGCAGGGCGGAGGGGCCGCGGTAGCGGTCCCAGTTGCCGTTGTGCTTGTGGTGGAAGGCGTGGCCGCGGGACCAGGGGTGCTGGGGCAGGGCGTTGATCACCCCCAGCAGGAAGCCGGCCACCCGGTTCAGCCAGCGGTGGTGGAACAGGGAATCGTGGCCGCAATCGTGCATGAGGGAGAAGCTGCGGGCCGAAAACAGCACCAGCAGGGAGAGCACGGGCAGCAACGCCAGGGGCAGCGCCAGCGGCCGGGGCACGGGCAGCCACGCCAGGGCGGCCGGCGTGTGGGCGATCCAACCGATCAAGGCCCAGAGCAGCACCACCGGCCCCAGGGTGTTGAGCAGCTGCCAGGCGGCGCGGGCGTCGCTGGGGTTGCGGTAGGGGGAAAGCTCGAAATCCGCGCGGCGCAGCGGACGTGCTGCCGTGAAGGCCGTGGAGCGGGTGGAGGCGGCCTCGGCGGGCACGGCGGAGGTGGGGAGGGTCAGGGCGCGCGGCCGGCGCCGGAAGGCCCTGACCAGGAGAGATTCCTTACCTTACTGAGGCTGCCTGGCTGCTGTTCGGCGCCGCCGCAGCCGGCGGGCCTGGCTCCAGGCCGCCGCCACGCCCAGGAGTGGCAGCGGACCGGGCACCACCTGCCGGAATTCGAGCAGTTCCCCTTGCACGCCGTCAGCGTTGTTGGTGACGTAGATCCTGCCGTCGTCGGCCACGGCCAGGGATGTTGGATCCTTGAGGCCGTTGATGAGGCGCTCGCGGTTGCCGTTGGCATCGACGCGCCAGATGCTGCCCACGCCGTTGGGCGAAAAGAAATTGTCGGTGTACTGGAGCAGATACAGCGTGCCGTCCGCGCCGCTGGCGATGTCGGTGATGGAGCTGAAGCCGCTCAGGGCCTGCGTGGGTGGGCTGACGCCATCGCTGGCGAAGATGTTGGCCGATCCGGGCACGAAGGGGTAACCGGCCAGCTCCGCGATCAGCAGCTGCTGGCTGATCGGGTTGATCGCCAGGCCGGTGGGCACGGGCTCGGCGGGGACGCTCAAGGTGGGGAAGACAAAGGTGTTGACGATCGCGAAGGATCCATCGCCCGGCGCGGGAGTGGGATTGAGGGTCAGCAGGGTGTTGCCGCCGGCATCGGTGGCGTAGAGCTTTCCTTGGAACAGCTGCAGGGCGTAGGGGTTGCTGTTGTAGGTCTTGCCATCGGGATTGTTCGTCCGTTCGTAGGCGGCCAGATTGCTGCGGGCCTGAATCGTGCTGGTGCCGAGGTCGATGCTCACCACCTGGCCGAACAGGGGGCTGCCGAGGTTGGCGACGTTGGGCTGGCCGGGATTCCCCCCCAGGCCGAACACCCCCAGCAGGCCGGTCGGTCCCCCCACCGCCAGGTCGGCGATGCCGGTGCCTTCGCTGCCATTCGCCTGGGCCAGGGACGGCAGGCCGTTGACCAGGCGAGCGTAGGTCTGAGAGCCCAGATCCCAGGCTCCGATCGCCCCGCTGGAGCCCGAGCAGATCTCCTGCTGCGAACCGGAGGTGATGCAGTTGCTGCCATCGCTCAGCCGGGCCCCCCCCGCACCTGCCTCACTCACCAGCAGCCGGTTTCCGACAAGGGTGATGCCGCGGGGATTCAGCAGCCCGTTGGTCAGCAGCCGCTGCTGGTAGGCGGGGGACGCCTCCGCCGCCATCGGCAGGGCGCTCAGGCCGGCGATCGCCAGCGCGCCCAAGGGCCAGAGCACGGGGAGGCGGTCGGTTCGTGGGGGGCGAGGTGGGGTGTGTCGAGCGAACATGCGAATCACAACGAAGAAGAGAATGTGGAGGCTTGTCAAGTAGATGGCCATGGAATTTAGCACACAGAAAACGTTTGAGCTCAAGAAAATCTCTGACCTCAAGAAAAGCCCCGCCCTCAAGAAAAGTTCTGACCTCGCCGCGCCATCGGCGCTGGGAAAGTGGTGATCGGAATCACGCTGCCCTTGGATCCGGATCACAGACATGCCGGCGAAGCGCAAATAATTTGCGGAAGGTGATCAAGCTGTGGATGGCTTGATTGCTGAGTGCCACCAGCAACTTTCGCCATGCCCGATGTCAATCTGACTTCAAACTTCCCTGTCAGCGCCAGCAACCTGGCCCTGATTCAAGCCAATTTGAAGCGTCGCCAGGAGTTCTTCCAGCGACCGGAATCAATTTATCCCTGGTGGCGACGCTGCACGGTCAAAGTCTTGATCGTCACCGATGGAGCCCTCGACTTCGGTGAGGGCGATTTCGGGCTATCAACATTCGTGAGAGTGCTCAAGAACGAGGCACCAAACCGAATCAGCTTTGAGATCACATTGGCTCACATTCGCAATGTCAGTGACGCTCGAATGCTGGCCGGCGAGCCGGGCATCGCCAATCGGATCAAGTTGTTTCGATTTGACAATCAGGCCCATTTCAAGCCGGGAATGTACGATCAGATCTGGCTATTTGGCATTGAAACCAGTTATGCTGACATGCCAGAGCGTGCCGTCACGCTGGCCAGTGCGGAAGTGAATGCGATCTTCGCCCATATGCAGGCGGGTGGTGGGGTTTTCGCGACCGGTGACCATGGCTACCTGGGCCAGGCTCTCTGCAGTGCTCTGCCCAGGGTGCGCGCCATGCGCTATTGGGGCGATTTCCCCAGCAGTGATAACAACCTCAATCAGGTGAGCATGACGGGGCCGCGGCGCAATGACTCCAATCAGGAAGGCAACGATCCGGGCACTTCATTCAGCGACCAGAGCGATGATATCCCGCAGCCTCTCGACCTGTTGCTATATAGCTCCTATGCCAGCTATCTGCGCTCTGCGCGCTATCCCCATCCCTTGCTGTGCGGACGCATGGGACGAATCGATGTTTTCCCCGACCATCCCCACGAAGGTGAGGTGCGTGTTCCTGCGCCTGGCGAGTTGACGCAGAAGGTCGGCGGGGT
>JBILEP010000227.1:0-4028 GCA_044352045.1 Cyanobium sp.
CCCACTGTGACCAGGAGGAAGAGGAGGGACACCCCTCCAAGCACTCCCCCGATCACGCTGCTGCGCACCCTGGAATCGCCTCTCCAGGCGATGAGCAGGCTGAAAAAGGCCAGAAAAGCCCCGACCATGGCCACCGCCTTGCGTCGCCCCGTCAGGGTGGCGATCACGATCAGGGTGATCACCAGTGCGGAACCCACGGCAATCGGCAAGGGTTTGCGCCGTTGGACCGCGACGATGAAGATAAAACAAGCACACGTTGCCAGGTGCCAACCCGCCACTTCACTGCTGCGCCAGAAGCCTGTATATCCCTGCACGTAGCCGACCCCGGAAACGAGGATCTGCACGCCCCCGGTCACTTCGCTGAATAAGGGGCCCTGATACCCCTGATAGGCCAGAAGCAGGGTGAAGGCAAACAGCAGGGCTAGGCCGATGTAAACCTGCAAAAAGCGCTGGACGGCAGCGGGTTTGAGACCAAATTGGAAGCCGAGCCACATGGTGATCAGGGGCGCCGAGTAGAAGCCGATCCCAATGAGGGTGTGATACCAAGAGCTCAGGGTCAGCAGTGAATTGATGGTTTGCAAAACCAGCAGAGCCAAAAACAAGTTGACCACTGAGATCAGCTGTTGTTGGCCGCTGAAGAGCTGCGGCAGACTCACCTGGCCAATGCGATTGTAGAGAATTACGGAGGTGAGCAGGATGCCGATGAGCACAAGCCCCACATACAATGCCGGCTGATTGGGGGCGATCTTGCGCAGCGGATCCTGGGCGAAGCCGATCACTAGGCAATACACCATCGCTTCTCGCCATTTGCCATCCCCCAGGTAGATCAACAGGGGGACGAACAGCACCACCAGGAACAGGACGCTCATCGCTCAGTCCGGCAGGGGGAATCCAGGGTAAAGCTGACGCCAATTGTCCCTGATCGTCGCACGGGCCCCCGCGCCCAGGCGCTGCCGCCGTTGCCGATCGCCGCAGACCGCCGGGATCGCCGCGGCCATGGCCTCGGGGCTTCCAGCGCCGCGATGCAGAGTCCTCCCTGATGGGAGGGAATCACGAAGAGGTCCCAGCCCTGGATCACCGCCGCCAGCAGCAGGGTGATGTGCTTGCGGGGGGCGCCATAGCGTCCGCTGAAGCCGATCATCCAGGGCTGCACCCGCTCCGGCTTGGGCTGGAAGGGGCCCCCATCGACCGGACGGATCAGCACACCATCCATGGCCTGGCCGGCGATCGCCTCCAGGGCCCGGGCGGTGCCATGACGGATGCAGAGGATGCGACCGCCCGGTGCCCGCAGGATCCGGCGATCGAGGAGTTTGAGCGCCGGAGGGAAAGTGCGCACCCGATCGGTCCGATCCTCCTGCCAGGGGGTGCCGAGCCAGAGCAGGAAGGGCAGCTTGAGGCTGGCGTAAGCGGCGGCGCAGAGGGGGTTGCCGCTCACGGCCGGTGAATGTCGCAGTCGGCGATCAGGGCGCGCCAGGCCGGGCTCGCGTGGTCGGGGGTGAACTCCAGCTCCGGCAGCCATTGGCCCACCGGCACGGAGAGTGCCGGGGAGAGGCTCCAGGGTTCGTACCAGGCCAGCACTGGCTCGATGCCCCAGCCCTCGAGCTGCTCGCACAGCCAGATGGTCTTGGAGGCCACACCCCCCAGGCGGGGGCGCAGGTTGCTGACCAAAGCGCGGAGACGTGGGGCTTATCGAGGCAGCACCAGGGTCTGGCGCAGGGCCTGCAGCACCCCGTCCCGTGCCTGCTCCACCCCGAAACGCTCCAGCACCAGCGCCTTGGCGGCCTCCCCCATCCGCGCCGCTGCGGCCGGATCGGCCGCCATCGCCCGCAGGGCCCCGGCCAGGGCCTCCACATCCCGGCAGGGGAACACCGCGCCGCTGTGGCCTGGGATGACCAGATCCTCCGCACAGCCCACCTGGTCGCTGACGATCGCCGGCAGGCCGCAGGCCATGGCCTCATTCACCACCAGTCCCCAGGTTTCACCGCGGTCGGAGGGAAGGACCAGGGCGTCGCCGGCCCCATAGGCCGCGGCCATCTCGCCCTGGTTGAGAAAGCCGCTGAAGCTCACCGGCAGTCCCCAGCGCTCGGCCATCTGGCGGCAGTCCCGCTCCAGCTCGCCGCTGCCCACCACCAGCAGATGGATCGCTGGGGCCGCCGGATCGGCGTGCAGCCGGCGCAGGGCCTCCAGCAGATCCAGCGGATGCTTCTTGGCCTGCAGCTTGCCGGCGAACAGGAAACAGAACGCCTCGGCCGGGATGCCCCAGCGGGCGCGCAGTTCCCGCCGGTGGGGCCGCTGTGCGGCCACTTGGGCGATGAAGAAGCCATTGTCCACGAAGTGCGGGCAGGCAAAGCGTCGATCCTCCCGGCTGCCGTTGGCCTGGAAGAAACGGGTATTGGCCGACCCCACGGGCAGGCAGGCGACCGTTTGGCTGACCAGGAAGCGATGCAGCAGGCGCACCGGCCAGCGACGGCGCGGCAGATCGCCGGAATCCCCCCGCAGCAGGATGGGCAGATGGCGCCGCCAGGAGGCCAGAAAAAGCTGCAGCAGGCCTTCCACCTGCCAGCCGGTGATCAGCACCGCGTCGGGCGGTCGCTCGCCCCCGAGAAGCTCGCGCCCCGGATGGCGCAGGCGTAGCCCCCGGAAGCCTCGGCCCAGCCCGGCCCCGCGGGTGGAGGCTGCCAGGCGCCAGCCGTACCCCTCCAGCAGGGGCACATCCCAGTCGAAGGCCACCCCGAATCCCTCCCCCTGCTGGGCCGCATCCGGCAGGGTGAGGAACAGCACCTCAAGGTCCAGTTCCGGGCAGCTCGCCAGGGCCCGGAACAGGGGGGCCTGGTACTGGATCGGGTGGGTGGTGGCGATCAGCAGCCGCGGACGGCCCGGAGGCATCAGCTTCGGCCCCTGCACGTGCAGGCGCAACGCCCAGAGCAGGCCGCGCAGTTCGGCGGTGAGGGTGAGAGGGATCCACCAGGGCCGGCGCAGATGGTGGCGGCTGCGAATCGAGCGCAGCAGCTGTTGGGCGCTGTGCGCCAGGGCGGCGGGCAGGGGCAGGGTGCGCAGCAGGAAGTAGTAGCGACCGACGCTGTGGTCGGGGCGGATCGTCGTGAGGTGCTGGCCGAAGCTGCGGGTGCCACCGCGCTTGGCCTTGAGATGGTGGATCAGGGCGCTGGGCTCATAGGCGATAGCCTGGCCCGCCTGCCGCCAACGGTGGGCAAATTCGGCTTCAAAGCGATAGGCGACGCGCACGAAATTGCGATCGAAGCCCCCGAGTTCCAAGGCCTTTCTGCGGGGCACGCTGAAGTTGCAGCCGATGAACTCGTCCGCCGCGCAGGCCTGCAGGCTGTTGAACGAGAAGGGAGCCCCCGGCGGATCCGGCTCGCCGTGATGCCAGGGCTGGAGAACCCGGCCGGCGATCAGCGCTCCGGGATGGCGAATCCCCGCCGCGAGGTGGGCCGCCAGCAGGTTGGGGTCGGGAATGATGTCGTCATCGACGAACAGGACCCGCTCCCCCTGCGCCTCCAGCAGCAGGCGGTTCATCGCCGCCGTCGTGGAGGCGGGGAACTGACGCAGCCAGCGAAGCTGGCCCGCCCGCTGCCAGGCCTCCAGCTGCCGCTCAGTGGCCCGCTCATGGGCAGCGGTCTGGTCCACGATCAGCAGCTCCCAGTCCTCGTCGTTGCCAGGGACCTCCCGGAGGGCCAGCAAGCCTTGCACCGTCTCGAGGAGCACCTGCTCCCGGCCGAAGGTGGCGATGGCAACGCTCAGGTTCACGCCGAACCTCTGGCTCCGCCCGGCAGGCGCGAGGCGGCATGGCGGAGGAAGGCGAGCGGCGAGAGCGCCAGGCCATGCCCCAGCCGCCGGAAGCCCTCCCCCAGATGCCGCCGGCGCAGCGCTTCGATGCCCTGGTGAAAACGGCAGCGCGCGCTGTAGGCCCGCAGCTCCCGCTCGCAACGGTCGGGATCCAGGCCGCCCGCCTGCCAGTAGCGCCGCGACACCCGGGCTTGCTCCTCCAGGAAACGGGGCCGCTGGGCGCT
>JBILEP010000228.1:0-4011 GCA_044352045.1 Cyanobium sp.
GGATCTCCGATCGCCTCCACCAGCGCCTGCAGCAGGGCGGTGCGGGCCGCCAGCGGCGCGCCGTGGTGCTTGAGCGGGTTGTCGCTGGCCCAGGTGGCCACCCGCGGGAACAGGCCCAGCAGACCCTCCAGCAGGGCGCGGTGGCCGCGGGTGGGGGGATCGGCGCTGGTGCCCAACAGGGCGACCGTGGCGGCGGCAACCCTGGCGGCGGCAGCCGTGGCGGGCGGGGGGCTGCTCAGGGGAGCAGCCCCGCCCAGGGGGAGGGTTCTGGCGTGTCGGCGTGGGCTCCAGCCGCCCAGCGGCCCAGCCAGCGCCGGGTTTCCGGATCCTGCCGCGCCAGGCGACGCAGCAGCGCGCCGGGGCGGCCGGCGGCGGCGGTGGAGCGCAGCAGCTCGGCGGCCGCCAGGCGACCGGTGCGACGGGTGGTGGCCACCGCCAGGGCGGCCTGAGCCACGGCAACCGGCGCCGCTGGCGCCAGGCTCAGGCCGGCGCTGAGGGGCGCCGCCAGCAGCAGCAGCTGGCGCAGGCCGCCGAGGAGCAGCTGCAGGCCCAGCTGGGCGCCGCCGAGCAGGGCGTTGTGGCCCGAGAGCCGGCCGATCAGCCGCCGGGCGCCGGAGCGTGTCATCGGCAGGCCGTAGAGCTGGCAGAGCTGCAGCACCAGGGCGCTGTCGCAGGCCAGTCCGCCGGCCAGATCCAGCAGGGGCAGGGGGTTGGTGGCCACGCCGGTGGCCTTCAGCGCCGCGAAGCGTCCGATCAGGGCCTGGGCGTGGCGCCGGCCGTGGCGCAACCGGCCGCGGTGCAGGGCCTGGCTGAAGCGGTCGGCGGCCTGCAGGGCGCTCAGGGCCATCAGCAGCTCTCCGTGTTCGGCCAGCAGGCCCAGCAGGGCCTGGCGCAGGGGTTCCACCCGGGGTGGGGCGGCCTCGCTGCGCACCCGGCCCCCCTCCAGCAGCCGGGCCTGCCGCGGGGCCGCCGCCACGGCGATCGGCTCCAGGCTGCGGGCGCCGACGGGCAGCCGCCGACGGATGCTCGCCAGCAGGGCGGGCAGCTCCGCCTCCGGCCAGCGGTCGGCGCGGTTGAGGGCGAGCAGCAGGGGCTTGCCCACCGCCAGCAGGGTTTCGAGGGCCTCCAGCTCGACGCTGCTCAGGTCGGCGTCGAGCACCAGCACCACCACATCGGCGCCGATCGCCACCCGCCGCGCCAGCCGCTCCCGGCCCGCCGCCGCGATCTCGTCGATGCCGGGGGTGTCCACCAGGTCGACCCCCGCCAGGCCCCCGGGCGCTCCGCACCCCAACCAGGGAGAACTGTCCTGGTGGCGGGTGCAGCCATGGGCCACGTCGGTGGCGAAGCGCTCCTCCCCCAGCAGGGCGTTGAGCAGGCTCGACTTGCCCACCCCCACCCGGCCGAACACCACCACCCGCGCCCGCCGCCGCGCCAGCCGCTCCAACTGGCGATCGAGGCCCGCCAGCTCCGGCCCCAGCACGGCCTGCTCCCGGGGGGAGAGCAGCAGCTCGCGGCGCCAGCGTTGCAGCAGCTGGCGGCAGCGCTCCGGCGTGGAGGGTGCGGCCATGGGGGGTGCGGCCATGGTGGCGGCGGCCGGGCTCATGCCGGGCTCTCGGCGGGGCCGCCCTGGCGGCGTCGCCAGCCCGCCAGCACGGCAAGCACCGCCTCCGGGCCCACCACCCCCACAAAGCCGCCGAACTCATCCACCACCACCCGCACGCCGGCGCCATTGCGGCGGAAGCTGGTGAGCAGCCGGTCGGCGCGGATCATCTCCGGCACGAACTCCACCGGCAAGGCCAAGTTGGCCACCGGGCTCTGTCCCTCCCCCTGCAGCAGGGCCGAAAGCAGGCTCTCGCGGCTGGCCACCCCCAGCACCTCGTCCACCTCCTCCCCCAGCACCACCCACCAGGGCTCGCACTGGTGCAGCAAAACGGCCCGTTGCTCCTCCAGCGGCGCCTGGCCGGAGAGGGTGGGGGCGGCCACGCGGGGCACCATCAGGTCGCGGGCGGTGAGGTCGTTGAGCTGGAACACCTTGGCGATCATCGCCGCCTCGTCGGCTTCGATCTGCCCCTTCTGGGAACCCAGCCGCGCCAGCTGGCGGATTTCGTTTTCATCGGTGCTGATCTCGCTCTCGGCGGTGATCGCCGGCATGATCTGCTCGAGCAGAAGCACCACGGGCAGCATCAGCTTCTGGAACACCCCGAGGGCCGGGGCGCTGGCGAGGGCCACCGGCAGGGCCAGGCGGCTGCCGATCGCCTTGGGCAGGATCTCGCCGAGCAGGATCAGCAGCAGCGTCAGCGCCACGGAGAACAGGGGCAGGGCCGGGCCGCTCACCCCGTGGGTGGCGAACACGCTGGCGGCGAAGCCGCCCACCATCAGGCTGCCGAAGATGTTGAAGACGTTGTTGGCGATCACCAGCACCGCCAGGGTGCGCCCGAGTCGCTGGCGCAGCATCTCCAGGCGCCGCGCCCCCTTCACCGGCCGCTCGCGC
Source organism: Cyanobium sp. (assembly GCA_044352045.1). Taxonomy (GTDB): domain Bacteria; phylum Cyanobacteriota; class Cyanobacteriia; order PCC-6307; family Cyanobiaceae; genus Cyanobium. The sequence continues at coordinate 2,492 of JBILEP010000228.1, forward strand.
CGCGCCAGCTCGTGCACCTTCACCGGGCTGACGGTGAGCAGGGCCGCCTCCACGCCGGAGCAGACGAACGATCCGATGATCATCAGGGCGATCACCAGCACCAGCAAGACCACGTCATTCATGGTCGGACGACCCGCGGGCCCGCGGGGGCGGCATGGCCGGGGGTGGGGAGCGGCGGGGCGCTGCGGCCGATGGGTGACCTGCCTGCGGAGTTCTCCTGTATTTAATCGGCTGTGCCATCCTCCCGCTGCAGGGTGTGCCGAACCATGACGACCACAGCGCCAAGCCCAGCCCTCGACACGGCCGTGTTCGCCGACCGGCGCGACCGCTTCCTGCATCGCCTCGGCGGGGTGGCGGCGGTGATCCCGGCGGCGCCGCTGGTCACCCACCACGCCGATGTGGAGCACGCCTTCCGCCAGAACAGCGACTTCTGGTACCTCACCGGTTTCGATGAGCCCGGCGCCGTGGCCCTGTTCCTGCCCCACCAGCCGGACAACCCCTTCGTGCTGTTCGTGCAGCCGCGCGACCGTGCGGCGGAGGTGTGGAACGGCTTCCGTTGGGGGGTGGAGGGGGCGGTGGAGCGCTTCGGCGCCCACCTGGCCCATCCGATCGCTGAGCTGGCGCAGCGGCTGGGGAGCTACCTGGAGGGGGCGGAGGCGATCGCCTTCCGGGTGGGCCGCCATCCCCAGCTGGAGCCTTTGGTGCTGGAGGCCTGGGGGCGCCAGCTGGATCGGGCGCCCCGCACGGGCCAGGCGGCCCTGGGCCTGGTGCCCCCCTGCCCGATGCTGCACGAGCTGCGGCTGCGCAAGGCCCCGGAGGAGATCGCCCGCCTGCGGGAGGCCTGCCGCATCTCCGCGGAGGCCCATGAGCTGGCCCGCCAGGTGGCCCGCCCCGGGCTGCGCGAGCGGCAGGTGCAGGCGGTGATCGAGCAGCACTTCCTGGAGCAGGGGGCGCGGGGCCCGGCCTACGGCTCGATCGTCGCCGGGGGCGACAACGCCTGCGTGCTCCACTACACCGCCAACGATGCGCCGCTGCGGGATGGCGACCTGCTGCTGATCGATGCCGGCTGCAGCCTGGCCGACTACTACAACGGCGACATCACCCGCACCTTCCCGATCAACGGCCGCTTCAGCGGCGAGCAGCGGGCCCTGTACGAGTTGGTGCTGGCGGCCCAGGAGGCTGCTGTCGCCGCCGTCGCCCCCGGCGTCACGGCGGAGTGGGTGCACAACACGGCGGTGCGGGTGCTGGTGGAGGGGCTGCGGCAGCTGGGGCTGCTGGTGGGGGAGGTGGACGGCCTGATCGAGCAGGGCGCCTACCGCCACCTCTACATGCACCGCACCGGCCACTGGCTGGGCCTGGATGTGCATGACGTGGGCGCCTACCGCCTGGGCGAGCACCCGGTGGAGCTGGAGCCCGGCATGGTGCTCACCGTGGAGCCGGGCCTGTACGTGAGCGACCGGCTGGCGGTGCCGGAGGGCCAGCCGCTGATCGAGGAGCGCTGGAAGGGGATCGGCATCCGC
>JBILEP010000229.1:0-3987 GCA_044352045.1 Cyanobium sp.
GCAGCTGGCGGGTGGCCGCCCGCCTGCCGGCCGGAAATTCCGCCGATCCAGGGGCCCTGCCGAATGCTCCGCCACCAGATGGGCCAGCGCTTCGCTCCCCAGGCGGCCCTCCAGCCATTGCAGCCACTGGCGCACGGGTCCGGCCGGGGGGAGCGCCGCCCCGCTGCGGTCGTCGCGGCAGCTCCAGCTGATCAGCAGATGGCTGCGGGCCGAGAGCAGGGCCTCCAGCAGCACGTACCGGTCCTGATCGGCGGGATGGGGATCCCCCAGCAGCCGCTGCCGCTCCATCAGGTGAAAGCCCGGTCGGTCCCGCTGGCGGGGGAAGCCGCCGGCGTCCAGCCCGAGCAGGACCACCACCCGGTGGGGGATGGCGCGCATCGGTTCGAGGGCGCTGATCGTCAGGCTGCCGCTGCGGTGGCCGAAGCGGCCGCTGTCCACCGCCAGGGCCTCGTCGAGCACCGCCGCCACCACCGGCGCCTCGAGGCGCAGCGGACTCTCGGCGGCGGCCTCCTGCCAGCTGTCGATCGCCGCCAGCAGGATCGGCAGCTCCCAGTCGGCCTCGCCCCCATCGCCGAAGAGATCGACGATCAGCTCCCGCAGCCGGCTGGCCCAGGCGGGGGCGTCGGCGTCGGAGGCCAGGCGCCCCAGCCAGTGGCGCAGCCGGGTGAGCAGGTGCAGCCAACGGCCATCCAGGGCCAGTTCGCTGGCGCCGGCGGCCGGTGCCACCGCCGCTTCGCCGCTGCCCAGGGCCAGGCCCGGCCGCGGCGGCAGCACCAGGCCGAGCAACAGCCGGTCGATCGCCCAGGCCAGGGAGTGGACCGGATCGCCGCCCCGGGCGGGACCATCGAGGCCCCAGCGGAAGCCACAGTCCTGGAGCACCCGGTTGAGTTCGCCGGCCTCCTGGGGGCTGAGGCCGAAGCGCTGCTGCAGCGGGCGGCATTCGAGCAGGCCCTCCAGGGCGGAGGCGGTGAGCCGCTCGCCGCCCAGCCGCAACAGCGCCAACAGCGTGCGGCCGATGCCGGCCTGGCTCTGCTGGCTGCGGTCGGTGAGCCGCCAGGGGAGCGCCACCCCCGTGGCGTCCCGATCCCCGAACACCGCGGCCAAGAGCGGCGCGAAGCGGTCCACCTGGGGGGTCATCACCAGGATGTCGCGGGGCTGGAGGCTGGGGTCGGCGGCCATCAGCTGCAGCAGGCGATCGCGCACGATTTCCACCTGGCGCAGCGGGCCGGGGCAGGGGTGAAACTCCAGGGAGTCGTCGCCCGTCCTCAGCGTCAGGGTCGCCAGGCCGTCGGGCCTCACCAGCTGCTCCTGCAGCTGGGACAGCAGGGGGGCGTTCTCCGGCCCGTTGGGATGGCTGGCGGCGGCGGCGAAGAACACCTCCTCGACGCGCTCCTCCCCCAGCTGGGCCTCGCCGCTGCCCTCCAGCAGCTGCTGGAATTCCGCCCCGAGCCGCCCGAAGCGGGCTTCCAGCGCCGGTGCCTCCAGCAGCCAGTCGAGATCAAGCGGCCGCTCCAGGGCATCCCGCAGCTCGCGGCGACGGTTGGCGCAGCGCTGCCAGAGGTCGGCGCAGGGGGTGAGCAGGTAGATCTCCACCCGTCGCTGGGCGGCGATGGCCTGCAGCAGGCGCACCTGCACCGGTGCCATGCTGCTGAGGCCGAACAGCCGCAGGGGCTGCCGCCCATCCCCGGGCGTTTCGCGCGAGTGATGCCGCAGCCGGGCGATGGCCCGCTCGCTGCGCAGGCCCCCGGGCTCTTCCCGCAGGCGCTGGCGCAGGGCCGCGTAAAGCTGCGGTTGCCAGTGCAGCTCCTCCGGCAGGGGGGCACCGCGGCCGTCCATCAGCCGGCCCTCGCCCCAGGCCGCCAGCAGCTCGGGCCGGTAGAGGGCGTAATCGTCGAAGGCATCGGCGATGGCGCGGCCCAGCTGCCAGCTGGCCAGATCGAGACGCCCCCCATCGGCACGGGCCCCATCCCGGTGGGGCTCCAGCCAGCGGCGCAACGGCGCCCCCTCTTCCGAGGCCGCCAGGGCGGGCAGCAGCTCCAGCAGGGGCCAGACCAGCCGGCCCGCCCGCCACGGATCCGGGCCCGCGGCAGCCTCCTCGCCCAGCAGCTCGTCCACCAGCTGGCGCAGGCGGGCGGCGGGGAAGGGGAAGCGCAGGTTGGCCGCCACCCCCCCCAGCTCCTCCGCCAGCCGCTCCCCCAGCCAGCGGCCGGTGGGCCAGGTGTTGACCATCACCTCCGCGGTCTCGAACGGGGGCGGTGGAGAGAGCCGCAGCTGGGTCGCCAGGATCCGGGCCAGGAACTCGGCGCGGTTGCTCCGGTAGACGACCAGCCCGGGGGTGTGGCTCAGGGGAGCAGACCGCCGGGTCGGAGCGGCAGGACGGGGACGGGGCCGGGCCGCTGGGCGAGCCCGGGGACGCGCCGCACCTGGCCCGTCTCGGCGCAGTAGGCGGTGAGGTGGCCGCCGTAGCAGGCGCCGGTGTCAATCAGCACGACGCGCCCGAGGTGGCGCACATCCGGCCCGGGGGTGTGGCCGACGATGGCGTCGCCGAAGCGGCCGTCGTAGGCCTGCCAGAAGGCCATCCGCACCGACAGGTCGGGCTGCCAGGTGATCGGATCGAAGCCCGCGTGGGTGGCCACCCAGCCCTGGCCCCAGTAGGCGAGGGGAAGCTGGCGCAGCCGCTCCAGCCAGAGCCGGGCCCGGCGATCGCCGAGCTGGCGGTAGGTGTCGCAGCCCGCGAGGCTGGCCAGGGCGGACAATTCGGCGCTGGCGAGGCCGTCCACCAGGGCGCGCTCATGGTTGCCCATCAGCCAGATAGCCCGGCCGGCCTGCACCAGATCCCAGGCGAACTCCATGGCGGCCTCGATGCGCGGGCCGCGGTTGATCACATCGCCGCAGAACACCAGCCGATCCTCCCGGGGCAGGAGGGCCACCAGGGCGGCCAGGGCGTCGGCACAGCCGTGGACGTCGCCGATGATCCAGTGATGCTGGGGGGAGTGACGCTGGGGGGACGGGAGCGGGTGGGGTGGCATCCGTACCAGGCGTTGGGGGCAGTCTTGCCTGGCGCGGGTCGATCTGTCAGCCCCCCAACCCGGCTACGGTGCCCATCCCCCAGGGCCGCCCACCGCGATGGAGCCGACTGAGCCGACCCCAGCGCCGATCGATCCGAAGAGCCTGCCGGTCGGGCGCCGCATCCAGCTGCTGGTGAAGGCCCTCAATGGCGCCAAGCGCACCAATGAGGCGCTGGCCCGTAGCCGCGACGGCGAGGAGATGCTCGATGTGCTGCTCGACGCCTCCTCCCGCCTGGGCCTGGGCCTGAGTCGGGAGCAGCTGCGCGACACCCCGCCGATCCGCGACTGGGTGTGGTGGAAGAACAAGGAGGCGGTGCTCACCATCGGCGACGACAAGCCGGGCTACCAACAGGATGGCGGCCAGGGGCGGCCGGCTGGGGAGGAGGGCCGCCGCCGTTTCCTCGGGCTGTTCTGAGGGCCTCAGGCCAGGCTGGCCAGGGGATCGGCGAGGGCCGCGCTGGGGGCCTCGAACGAACCGCGGGCCACGAATTCCAGCCTCAGCTTGAGAAAGGTGATGAAGGAGGCATCGGTGGAGACCACCGCGGCGGCGGGCCGGGGCACCGAGCTGGCGATCGGGGCCAGGGGCGGCAGCTCAAGGAAGGCGGGGCGGCGCACCAGCCAGAAGTCGATGGGGCGGTTCTGCTCGCCGTAGTGGCGCACCCGCTCCCGCAGCACCTCCGCCAGGGGCTCCTCCTCGCACAGGAAGCGTTCGCTGGCGGCGACGAAGTGGTAGGTGGCGACAGCGTCGGTTCCGGGCATGGGGGAGGTCAGGGCTGGGGGCCGAACAGGGGATCGCGTCGCGGATTCTGGATCAGCGCCTTCATCTGCCGCACGGCCTGCTCCAGCCCCACGGCGAGAGCCCGCGCCACGATCGTGTGGCCGATGTTGAGCTCCTCCATGGCTTCGATCGCCGCGATCG
>JBILEP010000026.1:0-12957 GCA_044352045.1 Cyanobium sp.
GGTCAACGCGCCTGGGGTGGCCCCGGCGGCCCTGCGCAAGCCCAAGGAGGCAAACGAAACCACGGGTTCCGACACCGGCACGGCAAAGCCCGGCGCGATCGACCCGTTCAAGTCGATGGCCCGGGACCTCAACACCTGAGCGGATCGCCCCTAACCCTGGGGCCCGGGGTGGTTCTCCGTGAGGGCTTCGCTGCTCAGCAGCAACTGCCCCAGGGAGCTGAGCTGCTCCGGGCTAGCTCCCTCCCAGAGACCCCGGCTGTGGGCCTCCAGGAGGCGTTCGGCCATGTCCCGCAGCGCCCAAGGATTGGTGCGGCGCAGGACGGCCAGCACCTTGGGATCCTCCAGCCAGCGCTCCTGAAGCGCGCCGTAGCTCCAGTCCGGCACCCGGCCCGTGCTGGCGTCGTAGGCGAATAGATAATCGAGGCTGGCGGCCATTTCGAAGCCACCCTTGTAGCCATGCTCCCCCATCGCCGCGATCCAGCGGGGATTGAGCAGGCGGGAGCGCAGCACCTTGTCGAACTCCTTCTCCAGCGGATGCAGCCGCGGTCGGCCGGCGCGGGAGTGGTCGGCAAACCAGAGCCGCGGCGGCCGACCGCTGAGCTTCTCGGCTGCCGCGCTCAGCCCCCCCTGGAATTGGTAGTAATCGTCGGAATCCAGCAAATCGTGCTCGCGATTGTCCTGGTTGTGCAACACCACCTGCACCCCCGCCAGGCGCCGCTCCAGGCCTGAGCGGTCCGCCCGCACCGCGATCGTCTCGCCGTCGATCCCATCCCCATCGCGGCTGGGATCGCTCCCGTAGCGCCAGCCGCTCCAGGCCAGGAACGCCTCCCCCAGATCAGCCCGCTCGCGCCAGTGGCCGCTATCGATCAAGCCCTGCAGGCCGGCCCCGTAGGCCCCGGGGGCCGAGCCGTAGATGCGACCGCAGTCCCCCTCCCGCCGCGCGGCGGCCGCCAGGGGGTTCATCGCCTCCGGTTCCTCCAGGCGGGCGATCATCCTGGTGGCCCGGTCCATCCAGGCCAGCAATTGGGGGAAGGCGTCGCGGAACAGACCGGAGATGCGCAGGGTCACATCCACCCGCGGGCGACCGAGCAGGGCCAGGGGGATCACCTGCAGGTCCACCATGCGGCGGCTGGGCCCATCCCAGACGGGCCGCACGCCCATCAGCGCCAGGGCCTGGGCGATGTCCTCGCCGCCGTTGCGCATCGTCGCCGTGCCCCAAACGGACAGGGCCAGCTGGCGCAGGTCGTCCCCCTCCTCCTGGCGGTGCAGCTCCAGGAGCAGCTCGGCGCTGCGACGCCCCAGATCCCAAGCGGCCTCGCTGGGCAGGCCGCGCAGATCGACGCTGTAGAAGTTGCGACCGGTGGGCAGCAGGTCGGGACGGCCGCGGGTGGGGGCGCCGGAGGGTCCGGCGGCGATGCGACCGCCGGCGATGCCCACCAGAAAGGCCCGCCGCTCCGCCTCCCCGCAGGCCAGCAGGGGGGGCAGCAGGCGACTGCGCAGAACCCCCAGAGCCCGTTGGCAGGCGGCGCCCAGGGGCGGGAGGGGAGGCTTGTCGGGGTTCTGGAGTGGCGGCAGGGCGAGTTCCCGCCGCACCAGCTCCAGCGCCCAGTCCTCCAGCAGGGCCACCCCATCCCCCACCTTCCGGGCGGATCCACCGGTGGTGAGCCTGGCGAGGCGACGCCGGTCCTCCAGGGCCAGGGGCTCCTCCTCTGGGTCGGCCCAGGGGTCGAGGACCAAGCCCAGATCGGCCGCCAGGGCCTGCACCAGCCCCGGCTGCCCCGGCAGGGGAGCGCGGGCCAGGCAGAGGAGCAGTTCCGCCAGCCGCTCCGGCTGGGGCAACTGCCCATAGGTGTGGAGCCCCAACCGGATCTGGGCCTCCTTCAGCTCGCAGAGGTAGCCATCCGCCGCCTCCAGCCGCCCCTCCAGCCCGTCGCCCCCGGCCGGCAGCCGCAAGGCCTCCAGGCGACCCTCCAGCTGCCGCCGCAGCCCCTCCTGCCGCTCCCCCCCCAGCTCACAGGCCTGCCAGTACTCGTCGAGCAAGGATTCCAGGGCCAGGGTCTCGCCATGCAGCCCCGCCCGTCCGAGGGGCGGCGTGAGGTGATCAAGAATCACCGCCTGAGCGCGGCGCTTGGCCTGGCTGCCCTCGCCGGGATCGTTGACGATGAACGGGTAGAGGTGGGGCATCGGCCCCAGCGCCCACTCCGGGAAACAGGCCTCACCCAGGCCCACCCCCTTGCCCGGCAGCCATTCCAGATTGCCGTGCTTGCCCACGTGCACCACCACGTGGGCGGCAAAGCTCTGCCGCAGCCAGAGGTACTGCGCCAGGTAGGCGTGGGTGGGGGGCAAATCAGGGCTGTGGTAGCTGAGGGAGGGGTCGCGGTCGTAGCCCCTTTCCGGCTGCACAAGCAGGCAAACGTGGCCGAAGCGCAGGCCGCGCACGGGAAACCCGGCGGCCTCGAGGCCCGCATCCCGCTCCGGCGGACCCCACACCGCTTCCAGCCGCTCCCGGCCCGCCGACGGGAGGGTGTCGTACCAGGCCAAGTAAGCGGCCGGGGACAGGTGGTCGAGAGCCGGGCGGTGGTCGCTCTCCGGGTCATTGCTGCGGCCGGCGAGCAGGGCGTGGATCAGGGCGTCCCCATCCGCCGGCAGGGGCGCGTCGCCGAGGTGGTGGCCCTCCTCCGCCAGCCAGCCCAGCATCGCCGCCGCGCTGGCGGGGGTGTCGAGCCCCACGCCGTTGGCCAGGCGGCTGTTGCGCGTGGGGTAGTTGGCCAGAACCAGGGCGATCCGCCGTGCGGGGGCTTGGGTGCGCCGCAGCCTGACCCAGGCCGCCGCCAGCTCCGCCACCCAGGCCAGGCGGGGGGCATCGGGCTCCAGCCTGGGCAAGGCGGTGGCGAGCTTCTCGCTGGCGCTGCGCCGCTCCTTGAAGGCTCCGACCCGGGTGGTGAGGCGGCCATCCAGCTCCGGCAGGGCCACCTGCAGGCTGAGGTCGAGGGGCCCCAGGCCGATCGGGCTGGCCTGCCAGGCGTCGCGCGGTCGGCCGCTGGTCAGCAGCTGCAGCACCGGCACCCCCAGCTGATCCCAGAGGGGCGCCCCCAGGCCGGCTTCCTCAAAGCGCACCGAGGCGAAGCCGGTGGCGGTGAGCACCACCTCCACCCCCTCCCGCCCCAGCAGATCGGCCACACCCCGCTGAACGGCCGCCTCCCGCAGGCCGCTCACCCAGAGCAGCCGCGGCGCCAGACCGGCGCCGCGCAGGGCGTCCAGGGCCGCCTCGGCGAACTGCAGATCTCCCGCCTGCAGCAGGGAGCGGTAAAGGATCAGCCCCACCCGCGGCCCTGGCTCCTGCCGCCAGTCATGGGGCAGGGGATCGGCGAGGGGGCGGCAGGGCGGCGGTTCGGGGGTGCGGCCCTGAAGCAGCTGGGCCAGGCAGGTGAGCAGGGCAGCGAGGTTCTGCGGACCCCCTTCCCGCAAGCAGCGGGCCAGCCCCACCGCCAGGGGCGTCGGCACCGTGCCCAGGTCGGCCAGGGCCTCCTCCTCCTCCGCCGTGCCCGCCAGCACCAGCAGCTGACGCGGCCCCTCCCCGGGGCGCTCGGCCCAAGCCCGCAAGCGCTCCAGGCCATAGCTCCAGTGTCCGCGGCCCCCCAGCAGGCGCACCACCACCAGGCAAGTGGGGGGGGGCTCCAGAGTCGACGCCACGTAATGGTCGATCACGGCGGGGTGGCCCAGGGCCGCCAGGTTCAGGACCCGCAAGCTCGCGCCGAGCAGCTGGGGCGAACGGCACACGAGGGCCTCGATCGCCAGCAGGTCGGTATCGGCGCTGCTCAGCAGCACCACCTCCGCCGGCGGTTGTTCCACGAAGGGGGGCGAGCCGTCGAGGGGATCGGAATCGCCGGGAATCGCCGCAAGCCTATGCATGGCCCCATCCTGCTGGTCTCAGTGAGAAGATCGCTCTGTCGTCTCCGCCCGCCATGCACCAGTTTCTTCCCTATGCCTGGTTCGGCGGCCAGTGCGTGCCCTTCGGGGAGGCGACCCTCTCGGTGGCCACCCATGCCCTGCACTACGGGACGGGGGCCTTCGGCGGGATGCGCGGCATTCCCAATCCCACGGATCCCGATGAGGTGCTCCTGTTCCGCGCCGACCGCCACGCCCGGAGGCTGAGTCAGAGCGCCCGTCTGCTGCTGCACGAACTGCCGGAGGAGACGATCCATTCGGCGATCCGAGCCTTCCTGAAGGCCAACCGACCGACCTGCCCGTTCTACATGCGGCCGTTCGTCTACACCAGCGACCTCGGCATCGCTCCGCGCCTGCACGACATCCAAACCGATTTCCTCATCTACGGCATCGAGCTCGGCGATTACCTCTCCCCGGAGGGGGTGAGCTGTCGGGTCAGCAGCTGGACGCGGCAAGAGGATCGCTCCCTCCCCCTGCGGGGCAAAATCAGCGGCGCGTACATCACCAGTTCCCTGGCCAAGACCGAGGCGGTGCGCAGCGGCTTCGACGAAGCCCTGCTGCTCAACAGCCGCGGCAAGGTGAGCGAAGCCAGCGGCATGAACCTCTTCCTGGTGCGCGACGGCGTGCTGATCACCCCGGGGGTGGACCAGGACATCCTGGAGGGCATTACCCGCGCCAGCATCCTGGAGCTGGCGCGGGTGATGGGAATCCCGGTGCTGGAGCGCGCCGTCGACAAGACCGAGCTGTTCGTCGCCGATGAGGTGTTCCTCACCGGCACCGCGGCGCGGGTGACCCCGATCCGCCGCATTGAAACCACGGATCTGGCCGGACCCCGGCCGATCATGGAACGGCTCAGGGACCGCCTGACCGCGATCACGGAAGGGACGGATTCCGAGTATGAACACTGGATTACCCGAATTCGTACCGTCGACTGATGGCTGTCACCGCGGTTCAGGTCTCCAGCGAACGGCCAGCCCCTCCGATCCGCCCCAAAGCCGCTCGAGTTGGCTTTTTAGAGCGGCTTCACGGTCCGGGGCAGCCCGTGCTCGTCTTTGACGGCGCCACCGGCACGTCCTTGCAGCAGATGCAGCTCACGGCCGAGGATTTCGGGGGTGCCGCCCTGGAGGGCTGCAACGAGAATCTCGTCTTCACACGACCCGATGCGGTGCAGGCGGTGCATCGCCAGTTCCTGGAGGTGGGCTGCGATGTGATTGAGACCGACACCTTCGGGGCCACCTCGATCGTGCTGGCGGAATACGACCTTCAGGACCAGGCCTTCCCCCTGAACAAGCGCGCCGCAGAACTGGCCCGGGAGATGGCCGATCAGTTCAGCACCCCGGATCACCCCCGCTTCGTGGCGGGCTCGTTCGGCCCCACCACCAAGCTGCCCACCCTCGGCCACATCGACTTCGACACGATGAAGGCCTCCTTCCGCGAGCAGGCCGAGGGCCTGATCGCCGGGGATGTCGACCTGTTCATCGTCGAAACCTGCCAGGACGTGCTCCAGATCAAGGCGGCCCTGCAGGGCATCGAAGAGGCCTTCGCCGCCACAGGCCAGCGCTTGCCGCTGATGGTGTCCGTCACCATGGAGACCACGGGCACGATGCTGGTGGGTTCCGATATCGCCGCGGTGGTGGCGATTCTGGAGCCCTTCCAGATCGATGTGCTCGGGCTGAACTGCGCCACCGGGCCGGAGCAGATGAAGGAGCACGTGCGCTACCTCAGTCAGCACAGTCCGTTTGTGGTGAGCTGCATCCCCAACGCTGGCCTGCCGGAGAATGTCGGGGGTGTTGCCCACTATCGCCTCACCCCCGTCGAGATGAAGATGCAGCTGATGCACTTCGTCGAAGACCTGGGCGTCCAGGTGATCGGTGGCTGCTGTGGCACCACTCCGCAACACATCGCCGCCCTCACCGAACTGGCCCGGGAGCTGCGGCCAGCCCAGCGCCAGGTGCGCCGCCCCGCCCCCGCCGGGTCGGGATCCCCCCGCCCGTCCCTCGATTACGAACCCGCCGCCGCCTCGATCTACGGGGTCACCCCTTATCACCAGGACAACTCCTTTCTGATCATCGGCGAGCGGCTCAATGCCAGCGGCTCGAAGAAGGTGCGCGAGCTGCTCAACGAGGAGGATTGGGACGGCCTGGTGGCAGTGGCCCGCGGCCAGGTGAAGGAAAACGCCCATGTGCTGGATGTGAACGTTGATTATGTCGGCCGCGATGGCGTGCGCGACATGCACAATCTCGTCAGCCGGCTGGTGACCAACGTCAACCTGCCATTGATGCTCGATTCCACCGAGTGGCAGAAGATGGAGGCCGGCCTCAAGGTGGCCGGCGGCAAGTGCATCCTCAATTCCACCAACTACGAAGACGGCGACGAGCGCTTCTTCAAGGTGCTCGAACTGGCCAAAGCCTACGGCGCTGCCATCGTTGTGGGCACGATTGATGAGGAGGGCATGGCCCGTACCGCGGAGCGCAAGTTCGCCATCGCCCAGCGCGCCTACCGCGATATTCTCGAATACGGCATCCCCGCCCACGAGATCTTTTACGACCCCTTGGCCTTGCCGATCTCGACAGGCATAGAGGAGGATCGCAACAACGGCGCCGCCACGATCGAGGCGATCCGCCAGATCCGCAGCCAGCTACCCGGTGTGCACGTGGTGCTGGGGGTGAGCAATGTCAGCTTCGGCCTCTCACCAGCGGCGCGCATTGTTCTCAATTCCGTGTTCCTGCACGAGTGCTGCCAGGCGGGGATGGATGCCGCCATTGTCAGTCCGGCGAAGATCCTGCCGCTGGCGAAGATCAGTGAGGAGAACCAGCAGATCTGCCGTCAGCTGATCTATGACCAGCGCCGTTTTGACGGCAGCATCTGCGTCTTCGATCCGCTCACCGAACTGACCACGATGTTCGAGGGGGTCTCCGCCAAGGAGGCTCGGGCCAGCGGCCCTTCCCTGGCCGACCTGCCGGTGGAACAGCGGCTCAAGCAGCACATCATCGATGGCGAGCGCATCGGCCTTGAAACCGCCCTCAATGAAGCCCTCGCCAGCTACCCGCCACTGCAGATCATTAACACTTTCCTGCTCGATGGCATGAAGGTGGTGGGCGAGCTGTTCGGCTCCGGCCAGATGCAGCTTCCCTTCGTGCTGCAGAGCGCCGAAACGATGAAGTCGGCGGTGGCCCACCTCGAACCCCACATGGAAAAAATCGAGGGTCAGAGCAGCAGCAAGGGGAAGTTCCTGATCGCCACCGTCAAGGGCGACGTGCATGACATCGGCAAAAATCTGGTTGATATCATTCTCACCAATAATGGCTATGAGGTTGTCAATCTCGGCATCAAGCAGAGCGTTGAACAGATTGTTGAAGCCCAGCAAAAACACAACGCTGACTGCATCGCCATGAGCGGTCTGTTGGTGAAGTCAACTGCCTTCATGAAGGACAATCTCGCCACCTTCAACCAGCAGGGAATCTCGGTGCCGGTGATTCTCGGCGGTGCCGCCCTCACGCCCCGCTTCGTCAACGGAGACTGCCGTTCGGCCTACAACGGCCAGGTGATCTACGGCCGCGACGCCTTCGCCGACCTGCGCTTCATGGATGCCCTGATGGAGGCCAAGGCCGCCGGCAGCTGGGACGACCTCCAGGGCTTCCTTGATGGGGCACCGGCGGGTCTGGGGATCGTGGAGGAGGATCCCGCCTCCGCCTCTGCTCCCGCGGCTGCCGAGGCCACCGCCGACACGCCCGAGGCCGCTCCTGCCCAGGCCAGCCCGGCGCCGCTGCCGCTCGATGACAGCCGCTCGGCGTCGGTGCTGGAGGAGCCGGCGCTCGCCCCCCCCTTCTGGGGATCGCAGCTGATCAACGAAGCGGAGAACAACCTGCGGGAGGTGATGGCCTACCTCGATCGCAATGCCCTCTTCGCCGGCCAGTGGCAGCTGCGCAAGACCCAGCAGCAGTCCCGCGCGGAGTACGAGGCGATGCTGGCTGAGAAGGCCGAGCCGGTGCTGCAGCACTGGCTTGAGCGCTGCCTCCAGGAAGGCCTGCTCACGCCGCGGGTTGCCTACGGCTATTTCCCCTGCGGACGCGTGGGCAACGCGGTGGTGCTGTTCGATCCCTCCCCCCTGGCGTCGGGCGATTCCCCCGCCGGTGCCGGGGCGGAGCTGGGCCGCTTCCAACTGCCGCGCCAGCGCTCCGGCAATCGTTATTGCATCGCCGATTTCTACCGGGATCTCGCCATCGGCCCCGATGGACAGCCGATCGCCACCGATGTGCTGCCGATGCAGGCGGTGACCATGGGGGAGCGGGCCACCGCCTTCGCCCAGGAGCTGTTCCGCGCCGATCAGTACACCGATTACCTCTACTTCCATGGCTTGGGGGTGCAGATGGCCGAGGCGCTGGCTGAATGGGCCCACGCCCGCATCCGCCGCGAACTCGGCTTCGGCCAGGACGAACCTGCCGCCCTGCGGGACGTGCTCGCCCAGCGCTACCGCGGCAGCCGCTACTCCTTCGGCTACCCGGCCTGCCCCAACGTGGCCGATTCACGGCCCCAGCTCGCCTGGCTTGGCGCGGAGCGTATCGGCCTGACCATGGACGAGAGCGACCAGTTGGAGCCGGAGCAGAGCACCACCGCCCTGGTGGCCCTCCACAGCCAGGCCCGCTACTTCAGCGCCTGAGCCTGGGGAGCGGGCCGTGGCAGGCTCAGGCATTCCCCTGACCCTCCCGCCATGGCCAGCTCCGGACCCGGCAGCATCGACGACGCCATCGCCGCCGGTGTGGACCTCGACGGCACCCCGATCCCTGACGCCATGCTCGCTCTTTATCAGGAGGTGATGGCGCTGGAGAACGCGCGGCCGCGCAGCGGCGTCAAGAAATCGATGCGCAATCGCATCGTGCGCAGCGGAGCCAAGCACCTCGACCGCTCCAGCCTCGATCAACGACTCCAGGAGGCGGGCTGGAACGGGCTGAGCGAGAAGGAGATCGCCTTCTTCTACGGCTGAGCGCTGCTCAGCTGCACAGGTCCTCCAGGCTCTGGATCACGTCATTCATGAACTCCTCGAGATCGTCGGAACTGGAGAGATCCTCCCCCTCGCCGGCGGCATTCTGGACAAGCTCTTGGAAGTGGAAAGCGCCCTCTCCGTGGGCCAAGAATTCGATGCCGGAGGGTTCACCACTCTCTTTGTAAGCGTCGCAGAGGGCCAGGAAGGCCGCGTCCTCGGTGAAATCCCAGCTCATGAAGGGGGGCGCCGCGGGGGCGCGGGGTGTCGAAAGCTCTGAATCTTTATGCCTGCCCCTGGGAATCCGTCAACCACCAGGACGCACTTTGTGCCAGTCTCCCGGCAGACTCGGCCCCGTCGCGTTGGCCCTTGCCCGTGCCCGTCTCCCCCGATCCGGCCCCGTCCAGCCCCAGCGGCCCTGATCCCGACGGCCCCCGCAACGTCCTGGGAGGTCCGCTGCTGGAATGCAGTTGCCAGCCCCTGACGGGCTGGTTCCGCGACGGCAGCTGTCGCACCGATCCCGCGGATCTCGGCCGCCACACGGTCTGCTGCGTCGTCGATGAGCGCTTCCTGAGCTACACCCGGGCCCAGGGCAACGACCTGAGCACGCCTGCGCCCGCCTACGGCTTCCCGGGGCTGCGGCCGGGGGATCACTGGTGCGTCTGCGCCGCCCGTTGGCTGGAGGCCTACGAGGACGGCATGGCGCCGGCGGTGCGGCTGGAGGCCTGCGAAGCCTCCACCCTCGCCCTGATTCCCCTGGAGGTGCTGCGCTCCTGCGCCGCCGCCTGAGCGGCTCTCCGCCCCTCACCAGGGGATGGCGGAACCGTCCCAGGCCAGGAAGGCGCCGCTGTCCTCCGGACGCTGACGGGCCAGCACGTCGAGCAGATGGCCCGCGGCACGCTCAGGGCGGAACAGCTGCTCCTCCGAAACACCGCTCCGGAACGGCGCCGAGAGGCCGGTGCTGGTGGTGCCGGGGTGGAGCAGGGTCACGCAGGTGAGGGGTCGTCGCCGGCGCCACTCCAGGGCGAGGGTGGTGAGCAGCTGATTCTGGGCGGCCTTGGCGGCCCGATAGGCGTACCAACCGCCCAGACGGTTGTCACCGATGCTGCCCACCCGGGCGGAGAGGCTGGCGAAGTGGCAGGGCAGTTGCCGCGGCAGCCGCTCCTCCAGCGCCTGGGCCAGCAGCAGCGGCCCCCAGGCGTTGACCGTGAAACTGCGCTCCAGCCAGTCGCGCCGCACCTGAGACAGCCGCTTCTCCGGCTGCAAATGGCCATCGTGCAACAGGCCACTGGTGTGGATCACCAGGCGCAGCACGGGGAGGTGCTCGCGCGCCCGCTCCTGGAAGTCCACCAAGCTGGCGTCATCCGCCAAGTCGAGCCGGAGGTGTCGCTCCGCCTGCGGGTCACGCCCCGCCGACCACACCTGTAGGCCAGGAGCCCGCTCGGGCAGGGCCGCCAGCAGCGCCCGACCGATTCCCCCCCGTCCCACCACAAGCGCCTGGCCCTGCCAGCAGCTCCAGTCGCGGCTGTCGGGGTCGGGATCCATGAACGGGGAGGCAGATGGCGCATGATGGCAGCGCTCCGGCAGCGGATGGGGTTCCACGGAGGGGAGATGGCTCTGCGCATCGCTGTGCTCGGACGGGGGGCCTGGGGAACCACCCTGGCGGCTCTGTGGGAACGGGGCGGGCATGGTCTGAGCCTCTGGTCGCGCCGGGATGGTGGTGATCCCGTGGCGGTTCTGCAGGGGGCGGAACTGGTGGTGTCGGCGGTGTCGATGGCGGGGGTCGAAGGGCTGGCCCGCCGACTCGGCCCCGGCTGGCCCGCTGGTCTGCCGCTGCTGAGCTGCAGCAAGGGCATCGACCTGGAGGGGCTCTGCACCGCAGCCCAGCTGTGGCAGAAACACCTTCCCCCCGTGGGCGTCGCGGTGCTGAGCGGGCCCAATCTGGCGGCGGAACTCGACCGTGGACTGCCCGCCGCCAGCGTGATCGCCAGCGTCGATGCGTGCCTCGCACGCCACCTCCAGGCCGAGCTGGTGGCCCCCAACCTGCGCCTGTACACCAACGCCGATCCAATCGGCACGGAGGCCGCGGGTGCCCTGAAGAACGTGATCGCCCTGGCGGCCGGCATCAGCGATGGCCTCGGGCTGGGGGCGAACGCCAAGGCCTCGCTGCTCTGCCGCGGGCTTGCGGAGATCGGGGTGGTGTTGCAGGCCCTCGGCGGTCAGAGCGCCACCCTCTACGGCCTGGCGGGGCTGGGGGATCTGCTGGCGACGGCCAACAGCACCCTGAGTCGCAACTACCGCTTCGGCCAGGAATTGGCGCGTGGAGCCGATGGGGCGACGGCCCTGGCACGGGTCGGCGCCACGGTGGAGGGGGCACCCACCGCCCGGGCGGTGCTGCGACTGGCGGAACGGCAGGGTTGGCGACTGCCGATCAGCGAACAGGTGGTGGCCCTCCTGGATGGCCGCATCGATGCCGCCCAGGCGGTGCGGGCCCTGATGGAACGCGATCTGCGGGCGGAGGCGGAGGGGTGAGTGAGGGCCTGGCGGCGGTGCTGGTGGAGGCGTTCAGCGAGGCCCCAGGGGCTGGCAATGGGGCGGCCGTGGTGCGCCTGCCCGGCCCGGTGAGCGCGGTCTGGATGCAGGCGGTGGCCGGCAGCCTGCGCCAGTCGGAGACGGCCTTCCTGCTGAGGGATGGAGAGCGCTGGCTGCTGCGCTGGTTCACCCCCACCTGTGAGGTGCCCCTCTGCGGCCACGCCACCCTGGCGGCCCTGCTGGCCCTCGGACACTGGGGTGATCTGGGCCCGGGCCAGGGGCTGGCGTTCCAGTCCCGCAGCGGCCCACTGGCGGTGGGGCTGGAGCGCGCCCCGGATTCAGCCGGATCTGGACGGGGCTGGATCACCCTGCCCGGCGGTGACCTCATGGCAGCGGCGCCGCCCGTCGCGCTCGAGGCTCTGCTGCGCCGGCGGCGGCTGGGAAGCGCGGAAGGCTTCTGGCGCTCTCGGCTCGGCTATGCCGTCGCCCTGCTCCCCGCCGAGGCGCCCCTGGAGCGGCTGGAGGC
This sequence comes from Cyanobium sp., assembly GCA_044352045.1. Lineage (GTDB taxonomy): Bacteria > Cyanobacteriota > Cyanobacteriia > PCC-6307 > Cyanobiaceae > Cyanobium. Next base: position 11,988 of record JBILEP010000026.1, read on the forward strand.
CCTGGCGACGGAGCTGCCGGAGGACCTGCGAGGTGGGCTGGTGCTGATGCAGGCCTGCACGGCCGGGAGCGGCGCTGGAGACAGCGCGCGAGTGGGCGGTGTGGCGGCCGATTATCAGCTGCGCTTCTTCGCCCCGGGGCTGGGCATCCCGGAGGATCCGGTGACCGGTTCCGCCCACGCCCTGGTCGCTCCCTGGTGGATGGAGCGCCTCGGGCGCTCCCGTGTGGTGGGCTGGCAATGCTCCGACCGTCCTGGGGGGATGGTGTGTGAGGCCGCTTCATCGGCCACAATCCGCCTGTCAGGATCGGGGCACCTGTTGTGGGACGGAACCTTGTTCGCCAGGCCACGGATCTGCGCCGCAGACTCCAGCGACGCCTCCAGCTGGCAGCACCTGGCGTCCGCCGGCTGATCGCCGCCGCCCGGCACCATCCGGTGGTGCTCACCACCCCCTTGGCCGTGCTGGCCGTGGGGGCGGGCTTCGCCGCCCAGGCCCTGTGGCGTCCCGCGGCCCAGCCCGCCGATCCTCAGCTGCTGGAGGCGTTGATCAACCAGCCGGCGCCAGCCGCCCGGAAGGCGGCGGCGCCGGAGCCCAGCGCTTCACCTCAGCCCGCCGAGGGTGTGCGTGCTCAACGGGCCGCCAGCGCCAGCCGGGGCGGGGCCCTGGCCATTCCCGATGCCGGCCCCGAGCTGCGCCTGGAGATCCGCGTCGCCCTGCTCAAGCTCTCCTCCTGGCCCCGGCTCAGCGCCAGCGGCCCCTGGCGCCTGCTCGACCGCGACGGGCGCCTGCTGCGGCAAGGTCGCGCCGGCGAGCCTGTGGCGCTGGAGGGGGCCTTCAACGCTGGAGCGGAGGCCTGGCTGGAAACCGATGCCGACTCTCACCTGGAGGCGGACGGCCGCCCCTATGAGGGCCGCTTCCGTCTGCTGGAGGGGGGTGGCAGCCTGCGGGTGGTCAATCACCTCCCGCTCGAGC
>JBILEP010000230.1:0-3965 GCA_044352045.1 Cyanobium sp.
AGACCATCGGCCGGTGGCGGCTGGGGGGCAACCCTAGGTGGGGGCGCCGGCCCTATAACCACACGATGCGCCGCACCGCCGTGTCCTTCTTCCGCTCCACCCTGCTGCCCGCCGCGATCGTGCTGTTGTTCGGCCTGGCCCTGTTCTCGGTCAGCGCCCGCATCTGGCTGCCCAGCGACATGGCCGCGCCGGCCCCGGGCGGCTGAGGCGGCTGCCGGCCGGCTTCTACGATCCCCCCGTGCCGCGTTCCCCTCGCCCCATGCCGGACGAGGTTCCGCCCTTCCCCGACCCCTTCCCGGAGAGCCGCCCCCAACTGGCGCTCGATCCGGACGTTTTGGCGCGCGAGCTGGCCCAGGAGTTGCTCGGCGATCCGCTCGATGAGATCGAGGCGCTGGAGGCCGAAACGATCGATGTGGCGGCCGAATGCGACTTCGGCCTCGGTTGCCTGCGCGGCAGCCATGAGCAGCGCATGCAGGGGCTGCGCATCTTCTGCGAGCACCGCGATCCGCGCGCCATCCCCCTGCTGCTGCCCCTGTTGCAGGCCAGCTGCCCGATCCTGCGGATGAGCGCCGTCTATGCCCTCGGTCGCAACCCCCATCCCCTGGCGGTGGAGCCCCTGCTTGCCCTGCTGGGCGCCGACGACAACGGCTACGTGCGCAAGGCGGTGGCCTGGAGCCTGGGCAATTACCCCGAGGCGCCGATCCTCAATCCACTGATGCGGGCGCTGCAGATGGATGTGGCGGCGGTGCGGCTCTGGGCGGCGGGCTCCCTGGCCGATGCGGGGGCCACCAGCCCCGCCAAGGCGGATCCCGCCGCCGCCCAGCTGCTGCTCACCCTGCGGATCGACAGCGAGCCGGCGGTGCGCAGCAACAGCGCCTGGGGTCTGGGGCGCCTCTACCCGGATCTGGTGGAACCGCGCCAGCGGGATGTGGTGGAAGCGCTGCTGCAGGCCATGCTCCATGACGGCGACACCACGGTGCGGGATGAGGCCCGGCTGGCGCTGGAGCAGCTGGAGCAGCCGGAGGTGCTGGAGCGGCTGCAGACGCTGGTGGATGAGGGCCTAATCAGCTGAGCCAGGCCCGTCTCCAGAGCCCGCCGAACCCGGTTAGCATCTCCGCAATCGTCTCCCGCTCGGGATGGCCCAGCGCACCATCCGCTTCCACATCCGGCCCGACGGCCGCGTTGAAGAGCTCGTGGAGGGCGTTCAGGGAGCCGGCTGCGAGCCGCTCACCGAACGCATCGAACATCGTCTCGGCACGGTGCAGCAGCGCCGCTGCACCAGTGAGGCGTTCGCCGCCCTCCCCCTGGAGGCCCCCCAGGGTCAGCCGCTGAGCCAGCACTCCCCCGCCTGAGCGGGTTTTCCCTCCCCGCACCGCTCCTTCCGCGATGTCGCATTTCAGCACCGTCCAGACCGAGCTCCGTGACCGCCAGTCCCTGGTGGAGGCCCTGACGGACTTGGGCCATCCGCCCGCCTCTGGGGAGCTCACCGTCCGCGGCTACCGCGGCCAGACCGTGGTGGCCGACCTGGCGATCCGCCAGGACAGCGGCGCCGACATCGGCTTCCGCTGGAACGCCGAAGCCGGTTGCTATGAGCTGGTGGCCGATCTCGATCTTTGGCGCCAGCCGGTGCCGGTGGAGCGCTTCCTCGCCCAGCTGAACCAGCGCTATGCCTTGCGCGCCATCCTGGCCGCCAGCGCCGAGGAGGGCTTCCAGGTCACGGAGCAGCGCGAGCACCGCGACGGCACGATCGAGCTGGTGGTGAGTCGCTGGGACGGCTGAGCCCTCGGCCGTGAGCCTTCCCGACCCCTCCCTCGCCTTTTCCGTCGACCCGGCCCGGGAGTCCGGTCGCACGGGTGATGAGCCGGTGTTGGCGGGTGCCCTGCGCCAGAAGGCGGTCTGGGTGGATGAGGCGGTGTGCATCGGCTGCCGCTACTGCGCCCATGTGGCTGGCAACACGTTTGTGGTGGAAACCGAGTGGGGCCGCTCCCGCGCCATCCGCCAGGACGGTGACAGCAGCGAGCGAATCCAGGAGGCGATCGACACCTGCCCGGTGGACTGCATCCACTGGGTTCCGTTCGAGCAACTGCCCAGCCTGGAGGAGCAGCTGCGCCAGCAGGAGATCCATCCCCTGGGCCTGCCCTCCCCCGCCCGGCCGCGCCGCACCCTGCCCCGGGCCGCGCCGGGGGCGTCGTGAACGTCGCCACGCCGATCCCCTGCCGGCGGTTCGGCCGCACCGGCCTGGCGATGCCCCTGCTCTCCCTCGGCGGCATGCGCTTCCAGCAGAGCTGGAACGATGTGGCGGAGGCGGAGATCCGCGCCGATGGCCAGGCGAACCTGCGGGCGATCCTGGAGGCGGCGGTGGCGGCGGGGCTGCACCACATCGAAACCGCCCATGGCTACGGCAGTTCGGAGCGGCAGCTGGGGTTGCTGCTGCCCCAGGTGAGTGATCCGCAGCGGATTCTGCAAACCAAAGTGGCTCCCGCCGCCGATGCCGACGCCTTTGAGGCGGAGCTGGCCAGCAGCTTCCAGCGGCTGGGGGTGGAGCGGGTGGACCTGCTGGCGATCCATGGCCTCAACACCGCCGAACTGCTGGAGCAGACCCTGCGGCCAGGGGGATGCCTGGAGCGGGCGCGCCGCTGGCAGGAACAGGGCCGGGTGGGATCGGTGGGCTTCTCCAGCCATGCCCCCCTGCCGCTGCTGCTGGAGGCGATCGAGAGCGATGGCTTCGATTACGTGAATCTGCACTGGTACCTGATCCGCCAGGACAACCGGCCGGCGATCGACGCCGCCATCGCCCGCGACTTGGGGGTGTTCGTGATCAGCCCCACCGACAAGGGCGGCCACTGGCATAGCCCGTCGGCTCGGTTGCGGAAGCTGTGCGCGCCGCTGGAGCCGATCGTGTTCCACGACCTGTTCTGCCTCAGCGCCCCGGGCATCCACACCCTCAGCCTGGGGGCCGCCCGGCCGGAGGATCTCCAGCTCCACCTGGAGGCGGTGGCCCTGCTGCCGCGGGCGGCCGAGCTGGTGCCGCCAATCCTGGCTCGGCTGGTGGCGGCCCGTCTGGAGGCCCTGGGCGCCGCCTGGCTGGCGAGCTGGGAGCAGGGCCTGCCCGCCTGGCAGGACACCCCGGGGCAGATCAACCTCCCGGTGCTGCTTTGGCTGCACAACCTGCTGGAGGCCTGGGATCTGGAGGGCTTCGCCCGGGCCCGCTACCGGCTGCTCGGCCAGGGCGGCCATTGGTTTCCGGGCGAGAACGCCGATGCCCTCGATGGGGCGGTGAGCGAGGCGGAGCTGCGGGCGGCGCTGGCGAGCAGCCCCTGGGCCGGGGTCATCCCGGATCTGCTTCGCCGTCTGCGGGCGCGGCTCGGCGGCGAGGCGGTGCAACGCCTTCAGGCCGACTGACGTCGCCGTTGTCGCGGGGTGAGTCGCTGCCCAGGGGGGCCTTGAGGGCCACCCCGACGGGGCGGGGGTAGGCGGCCGGGCACGGGGCCAGGGGCCGTAGGCGCACGGCGTGGCGCACGCCCCGCTCGCCGGGCAGGTCGATCGCCTGCAGCGACTCCACCTCCGCCCGCAGGCGCCTGGCGGCGCGCTCCAGGGCCCCCTGGTCGCCGTCGCTCCACTGGCCGCGGTAGAGCACGGCCCGGCCATCGGGGCGCAGCAGGGGCACCAGGTATTCGGCCACCACGGGAGCGCCGGCAACCGCCCGGGCGATCGCCCAATCGAAGCGGCCGCGGCACTCCGGCGAGCGGCCGCTGCGCTCCACCCGCTCCCAGCGCAGGCTCACCCGGTCGGCCAGCTCCAGGGCGGCGGCCATCGCCCGCACGGCCTCGATCTTCCGCCCTACCGAATCCACCAGGGTGAGGCGCGCCTGGGGCAGGGCGATCGCCACCGCCAGGCCGGGGAAGCCGCCGCCGGTGCCCACGTCGATCACTTCCAGCGGCTGGTGCGGTCCGGCCGCGGCGAGC
>JBILEP010000023.1:0-13305 GCA_044352045.1 Cyanobium sp.
GCCTGGTGATCGAAGATGGCGCCGCCGCAGGCCCGGGGGGCTGACACACTGGGTTCAGAGTCCACTCGTCCTTCGTGCCCCGGGGTCACAGCCTGCGGATCAGCGCCGCCGCCGCCGCTGAACTCAGCCGCCAGGCGGCGGTGGCCGGCACCCCCGGCCTGATGCACATCGATCTGAGGGAGGGCGGTTGTGAGCAGTGGACGATCCGGCTGCGCCCGGGTCACCTGGCGGGCACGCCGGTGGCCCGGGCCGATGGGGTCACCCTCTACGCTCCGGCCGAGCAGGTAGGCCTGCTCACGGGGCTGCAGCTCGATTACAAGGGCGACCTCAGCGGCGGTGGCTTCCTGGTGCGGCCCTCCGGGGAGGCGCGCAGCTGCGCCTGCGGCGCCGCCTTCAGCCGCGTTCCCGGACGCGGGACGGCGACGAAGTAAGGTGACCGATTGTCGCAATCGGTCGGCCATCCGACCGGCTCCCTCCGGCCCTCGATGCCCACCATCCAGCAGCTGATCCGCACCGAGCGGCAGCGTCTCATCCGCAAGACCAAGTCGCCCGCCCTGCGCTCGTGCCCCGAGCGTCGCGGTGTCTGCACCCGCGTGTACACCTCCACGCCGAAGAAGCCCAACTCGGCCCTGCGCAAGGTGGCCCGGGTGCGGCTCACCTCCGGCTTTGAGGTCACCGCCTACATCCCCGGCATCGGCCACAACCTGCAGGAGCACTCCGTGGTGCTGATCCGCGGCGGCCGTGTCAAGGACCTGCCTGGTGTCCGATATCACATCATCCGCGGCACCCTCGACACCGCCGGGGTCAAGGACCGCCGCCAGGCCCGTTCCAAGTACGGCGCCAAGACCCCCAAGGCCTGATCCTCCCTGCCTTCGCCAGGGTTTCCCCGCTCCCTTCCCCACTCCTCCATGTCCCGCCGCAACGCCGCCGAGAAGCGCCCCGTTCTGCCCGATCCCCAGTTCAACAGCCGCCTGGCCTCGATGATCGTGGCGCGGCTGATGAAGCACGGCAAGAAGTCCACCGCGCAGCGCATCCTTTCCGATGCCTTCACCCTGATCAACGAACGCACCGGCGGCGATCCCCTGGAGCTGTTCGAAACCGCGGTGCGCAACGCCACGCCGCTGGTGGAGGTGCGGGCCCGCCGGGTCGGCGGCGCCACTTACCAGGTGCCGATGGAGGTGCGCCAGGAGCGGGGCACCGCCATGGCCCTGCGCTGGCTGGTCAATTACTCCCGCGCCCGCAACGGGCGCAGCATGGCCCAGAAGCTCGCCGGCGAACTCATGGACGCCGCCAACGAGGCGGGCAGTGCCGTGCGCAAACGGGAGGAGACCCACAAGATGGCCGAGGCCAACAAGGCCTTCGCCCACTACCGCTACTGAGCCCCAGCCGCCAGCGGATCGGCGTGGAGCCGATCTGTAGACTGACACTCGCTTTTTTGACGACCCATCCCCCTCGGAGACCTGCCCCGTGGCTCGCGCCTACCCCCTGGAACGCACCAGAAATATCGGGATCGCCGCTCATATCGACGCCGGCAAGACCACAACCACCGAACGCATCCTGTTCTATTCGGGTGTAGTTCATAAGATGGGTGAGGTGCACGATGGTGCCGCCGTCACCGACTGGATGGAGCAGGAGCGCGAGCGTGGCATCACAATCACAGCCGCGGCCATTTCCACCAGCTGGAAGGACCACCGCATCAACATCATCGACACCCCCGGGCACGTCGACTTCACCATCGAGGTGGAGCGCTCCATGCGGGTGCTCGATGGGGTGGTGGCGGTGTTCTGCGCCGTCGGTGGCGTGCAGCCCCAGTCGGAAACGGTCTGGCGTCAAGCCGATCGTTACAACGTGCCGCGTATTGTGTTCGTCAACAAGATGGACCGCACCGGCGCCAACTTCCTCAAGGTCTACGAACAGATCAAGGACCGTCTCAAGGCCAACGCGGCGCCGATTCAGCTGCCGATTGGCGCCGAGGGCGAGCTCAAGGGCATCGTCGATCTGGTGCGCAACAAAGCCTTCATCTACACCAACGACCTCGGCACGGACATCCTCGAGCAGGAGGTTCCTGAAGCCATGCAGGATGAGGTGGAGCAGTGGCGGGCCAACCTGATGGAGAGCGTCGCCGAAACCGACGAGACCCTGCTCGATGCCTTTCTCGAAAACGGCGAGCTGAGCGAGGAGCAGCTGATCAGCGGCATCCGCAGCGGCGTCACCCATCACGGCCTGGTGCCGATGCTCTGCGGCTCCGCCTTCAAGAACAAGGGTGTGCAGTTGATGCTCGACGCTGTCGTCGACTACCTGCCCTCCCCTGTGGATGTGCCCCCGATTCAGGGGGTGCTTCCCGATGGCAGCGAGTCGTGTCGTCCCAGCGAGGACAGCGCCCCCTTCAGCGCCCTGGCCTTCAAGGTGATGGCCGATCCCTACGGCAAGCTCACCTTCGTGCGCGTGTACAGCGGCGTGCTGCAGAAGGGCAGCTATGTGCTCAATTCCACCAAGGACAAGAAGGAGCGCATCTCGCGGCTGATCCTGCTCAAGGCCGATGAGCGCGAGGAGGTGGATGAGCTGCGGGCCGGTGACCTGGGGGCTGTGCTCGGCCTGAAGGACACCACCACCGGGGACACCCTGTGTGTGGAGAACGATCCGATCATCCTGGAATCCCTCTTCATCCCCGAACCGGTGATTTCGGTGGCGGTGGAGCCGAAGACCAAGGGGGACATGGAAAAGCTCTCCAAGGCGCTCACCTCCCTTTCGGAGGAGGACCCCACCTTCCGGGTCAGCACCGACCCCGAAACCAACCAGACCGTGATCGCCGGCATGGGCGAACTGCACCTGGAAATCCTGGTCGATCGGATGCTGCGGGAATTCAAGGTGGAGGCCAACATCGGTGCTCCCCAGGTTTCCTATCGCGAAACCATCCGCACCAAGGCCAAGGGCGAAGGCAAGTTCGCCCGTCAGACCGGTGGCAAGGGCCAGTACGGCCACGTGGTGATCGAGATGGAGCCTGGTGAGCCTGGCACCGGATTTGAATTCGTCAACAAAATCGTGGGCGGCATCGTGCCCAAGGAATATATCGGTCCGGCTGAGGCCGGCATGAAGGAAACCTGCCAGTCCGGCGTGATCGCGGGTTTCCCGATGATCGATGTAAAGGTCACCATGGTCGACGGCTCTTACCATGACGTCGACTCTTCGGAGATGGCGTTCAAGATCGCCGGCTCCATGGCCTTCAAGGACGGCGTCAAGAAGTGCAATCCTGTGCTGCTTGAGCCGATGATGAAGGTGGAGGTCGAGATCCCCGAGGATTTCCTCGGCTCGATCATCGGCGACCTCTCCTCCCGCCGCGGCCAGATCGAGGGGCAGTCCGTTGATGGCGGGCAATCCAAGGTTCAGTCCAAGGTGCCCCTCGCCGAGATGTTCGGCTACGCCACCCAGCTCCGATCCATGACCCAGGGTCGGGGTATCTTCTCGATGGAATTCAGCCACTACGAGGAAGTTCCTCGTAATGTGGCGGAAGCCATCATTTCAAAGAATCAGGGCAATTCCTGATCTTTATCCCCTCTCAACCACCCCCGATTCTTCCCTTCCATGGCACGCGAGAAGTTCGAAAGGAACAAACCCCACGTCAACATCGGCACCATCGGCCATGTGGACCACGGCAAAACCACCCTCACCGCCGCCATCACCAATGTGCTGGCGTCCCAGGGCAAGGCCAAGGCCCAGGCCTATGACGAGATCGATGGAGCTCCGGAAGAGAAGGAGCGCGGCATCACCATCAACACCGCTCACGTCGAGTACGAGACCGACATCCGCCACTACGCCCACGTGGACTGCCCCGGCCACGCGGACTACGTGAAGAACATGATCACCGGTGCCGCCCAGATGGACGGCGCGATCCTGGTGGTGGCCGCCACCGATGGTCCGATGGCCCAGACCAAGGAGCACATCCTGCTGGCCAAGCAGGTGGGCGTGCCCGCCTTGGTGGTGTTCCTGAACAAGAAGGACATGGTCGACGACGAGGAGATCCTCGAACTCGTCGAACTGGAGATGCGCGAGCTGCTGAGCAGCTACGACTTCCCCGGCGACGACATCCCCGTGATCGCAGGCTCCGCTCTGAAGGCACTGGAGTACATCCAGGCCGGCAACAAGGCGGTGCGTGGTGAGGACCAATGGGTGGACAAGATCCTTGACCTCATGGATGCGGTGGACGAGGCCATCCCCGAACCCGAGCGTGAGATCGATAAGCCCTTCCTGATGGCTGTGGAAGACGTGTTCTCGATCACCGGCCGCGGCACCGTGGCCACCGGCCGGATCGAGCGCGGCAAAGTGAAAGTGGGCGAAACCGTCGAGATCGTCGGCATCCGCGACACCCGCACCACCACCGTCACCGGGGTGGAGATGTTCCGCAAGCTGCTCGACGAGGGCATGGCAGGCGACAACGTCGGCCTGCTGCTGCGCGGCATCCAGAAGGAGGACATCGAGCGCGGCATGGTGCTCGTCAAGCCCGGTTCGATCACCCCCCACACCAAGTTCGAGGGTGAGGTGTATGTGCTCAAGAAGGAGGAGGGCGGCCGCCACACCCCCTTCTTCGCCGGCTACCGGCCGCAGTTCTACATCCGCACCACGGATGTGACCGGCCAGATCACCGCCTTCACCTCCGACGACGGAGCCAATGTGGAAATGGTGATGCCCGGTGACCGCATCAAGATGAGCGCCGAGCTGATCTGCCCGGTGGCTATTGAGCAGGGCATGCGCTTCGCCATCCGCGAAGGCGGTCGCACCATCGGGGCCGGCGTCGTCTCCAAGATCGTCCAGTGAGCCAGTGCCCGACGGCGGATCTTCGGATCCGCCGTCGGGCCTGCCCCTGAGCCGGTGTGGGCCGGCATCCACCTCGACAACCGAATCCCCCCGGTTCCGCTTTTCGACCCCGTCCGCCTTCCCGCCATGTCCAGTTCCATCGCCCAGCAGAAGATCCGCATCCGCCTGAAAGCGTTCGATCGCCGCATGCTCGATCTCTCCTGCGACAAAATCATCGAAACTGCCGACCACACCGCCGCCACGGCGATCGGTCCCATTCCTCTGCCCACCAAGCGCAAGATCTACTGCGTGCTGCGCTCCCCCCACGTCGACAAGGACTCGCGCGAGCATTTCGAGACCCGCACCCATCGGCGCATCATCGACATCTACAGCCCCTCCTCCAAGACCATCGACGCCCTGATGAAGCTGGATCTGCCCAGCGGCGTCGACATTGAAGTGAAGCTCTGAGCCCCTGCGAGCACCGGTTGGCGGTGGCCTGGTACCAGCGTTGGCGGGGAGGTTCTGCCTAGGATCAAGCCACCTTTCCCGCTTTCCGTTGCGACCGCCGCTCTGGCTCCCGCAGATCTCCCAGATCCTTTCCCCCAGCCGCGGCCGTTCGGCACGCTGTTCCCGTGAGTGATCTGGCCGTTCGGGAACTGCCCCTGTTCCCGCTTCCCGATGTGGTGCTCTTCCCCCAGGAGGTGCTGCCCCTGCACATTTTCGAGCCGCGCTATCGCATGATGCTGAGCACCGTGATGGCGGAGGATCGCCGCTTCGGTGTCGTGCGCTGGGATCCCCGCCAACAGCGCATGGCGGATGTCGGTTGCTGCGCCGAGATCCTCCACTGCCAGACCCAGGACGACGACCGCAGCAACATCGTCACCCTGGGGCAGCAGCGCTTCCGCGTGCTCGACATCGTCCGCGACGCCCCCTTTCGCGTGGCAATGGTGAGCTGGATCGAGGACCAGATCCAGGACGATCACGACAGTCTCGCCGACCTCACCCTTGAGGTCAGTCAGGCCCTGCGGGATGTGGTGGAACTCACGGGCAAGCTGATTGGCAAGCCAACAACCCTGCCCACCGACCTGCCGGATCTGCCCCGGGAGCTCTCCTTCTGGATCGGTGCCCACCTCGGCGGACCGGTGGCCGACCACCAGCAGGCCCTGCTGGAGATCACCGACACCGGGGAGCGGCTCCGCCAGGAATTCGACCTGCTCGACCAGACCCGCCGTCAGCTGGCCGCCCGCACCGTCCTAAAGGACACCTTCTCCAGCCAGGAGGAGGAAAGCGGAGACCCCACCGGCCCTGAGGATTGACGGCACCGATGGCTTTCTCGCCTCCCTCCGGCCCCGCCGCCGCCCTGTTCGCCGTCGCTCTGGCGGGAGGTGCCGCCCTGTGGTTCCGCCGCAACCGGCGTTACAGCAGCTCCGCCTCGGTTTCGCAGGCCTATGACGCCTGGACCGAGGACCGCTTGCTCGAGCGCCTCTGGGGTGATCACGTGCACCTCGGTCACTATGGAGATCCCCCCCGCCGCCGCGATTTCCGCCAGGCCAAGAGCGACTTCGTGCACGAGCTAGTCCGTTGGAGCGGCCTGGACCGCCTGCCCAAGGGCTCCCGCCTGTTGGATGTGGGCTGCGGCATCGGCGGCAGCGCCCGTATCCTGGCCCGCGATTACGGCTTCGAGGTGCTGGCGATCAGCATCAGCCCGGTCCAGATCGCCCGCGCCCGCGAGCTCACCCCGCCCGAACTGGCGGAGCGCTGCCGCTTTGCGGTGATGGATGCCCTGGACCTGGACCTTCCGGTGGGGGGGGCGGCTGGGGGCTTCGACGCCGTCTGGAGCGTGGAGGCCGGGCCCCACATGCCCGACAAGCAGCGTTACGCCGATGAGCTGCTGCGGGTGCTCCGCCCCGGCGGCCGGCTGGTGGTGGCCGACTGGAACCGCCGCGATCCCGCCGACGGGGAGATGAATGGCCTGGAGCGGCTGGTGATGCGCCAGCTGCTCGACCAATGGGCCCATCCGGAATTCGCCAGCATCGCCGGCCTGCGCCGCCATCTCGAGCGCAGCGCCTGGGCCGGTGGCATGACGGTGCAGACGGCGGACTGGAGCGACGCCATGCTGCCCTCCTGGCGGGATTCGATCCTGGAGGGGCTGCGGCGACCCCAGGCGGTGCTGGGCCTGGGGCCGAAGGCGGTGCTGCAGGGACTGCGGGAGACCCCCACCCTGCTGCTGATGGATTGGGCGTTCCGCAGCGGCCTGATGCGCTTCGGGGTGTTCCGCGGCAGCCGGGGTCTTCAGCTCGAGGCGGTGCTGCCGGCGAGCGTGTCGACGCCGCTGGCCCCCTCCTCGCCGGAGAGGTCATCGAGGGGGTAGGCCCCGAACAGGGCCAGGTGCTCGCAGAGGGGCCTGAGCTCCTGCAGGGCTCCCTCCAGCGGCGCCGGACCGGCCGGCAGCTCAAGATCGACGAAGAACACGTATTCGCCCATCTCCCGCTTCGACGGTCGCGATTCGATGTGGCTCATGTTCAGCTCCTGGCGGGCGAAGCAGGAGAGGGCCTCCAGCAGGGCGCCAGGTTGGTTGGAGTGGAGCGAGAAGGCCAGGCTGGCCAGGGGGCCCTCCTGGGATCGGGGGCCGCGGCCCAGCAGCAGGAAGCGGGTGCAATTGCCGGGCACATCGTTGATTGGGTAGGCCAGCACCTGCAGGTCCTGCTCGGCCGCCGCCTCGGGCGAGGCGATCGCGCCCCGGAAGCGGCTGCCCCGCACCATGCGCGCCGCCTCCGCCGTGGAGTTGGTGGGCAGTTGCAGGGCCTGGGGCAGGTGATCGCCCAGCCATTGGCCGCACTGGGCCAGGGCCTGGGGATGGGACAACACCTCGCTGATGCCCTCCAACGGCCCGCTGCCCACCAGGGCGTGGCGGATCGGCAGCACAAGGGCCCGCTCCACGCTCAGATCGGGGTGCTCCCAGAGGGCGTCGAGGGTGGCGCTGACGCCCCCCTCCACCGAGTTCTCCACGGGCACCACAGCCCCCTCGCAGCGCCCTGAGGCGAGGGACTGAATCACCGAGCGGATGCTCTGCTGCGGCACCAGCTCCGCGTCGGTCTGGCCGGTGAGCGCCGCCAGCCGGCGGGCGGCCCGCTCCCCATAGGTGCCCACGGGACCGAGAAAGGCGAGGCGCATGGCGAAGCGGGCAGGAAAGGCGGATCGATAGGATCATGGCCTGCCGGCCGCTGGCCATGCCCCTGGTGTTCAGCGCCAGTCAGCAGCTCACGCTTCCGGTTGTGGAGCACGCCCAGCGACTGTCCGCCTACCTCGGCGAGGAGCGCCGGGTGGTGGAGGCCCTGCTGGATCCGCGCCAGCTGGAGCCGCTGGGGCCAGGCCTTTATCGCTATTCGGTCACCCACGTGAAGGTGTTCCAGCTGGAGATCCAGCCGATCGTGGAGCTGCAGGCGCGGCACAACGGCGAACGCCTGGAGCTCTGCGCCATCGACTGCCAGCTGGAGGGGCTGGGTCTGGTGGAGGACTTCCAGCTCACCCTGGATTCCTGGCTGGCCCCGGAGCAGGAGGGGCTGGCGGGGGAAGCGCACCTGGCGGTGTCGGTGAGTCGTCCCGCCCTGCTCCGCCTGGTTCCGGCGAAGGTGCTGGAGGCCACCGGCCGCTCCGTGCTCAGCGGCATCCTGCTGGGGATCCGGACACGGGTGGGCAAGCAGCTGGTGGGGGATTTCCAGGGCTGGTGCCGCGCCCACCCAGAAAGCTGAGCCGGTGCAGGGGGGTGGGCCCGTGCAGCGCCAGGGCTGCGCGATGTTCGGCCGTGCCGTAGCCCACGTGCCGTTCCAGGCCGTAACCCGTCCAACGCAGGGCCAGGCGTCGCACCAGGCCATCGCGCTCTTGCTTGGCCAGAACGCTGGCGGCGGAGACGGCGGCGCAGCGGCTGTCGCCCTTGGGCAGGCAGATCTGGGGGTCGCTCCAGCCGCGCAGGGGCAGCACCCCGTCGACGATCACCAGGGCCGGCGGCCTGGCCAGGCGGGCGAGGGCGCGGCGCATCGCCAGCTCGGTCGCCGCGCGGATGCCGAGGCGATCGATCTCCGCGGCGCTGGCCTGGCCGATCGCCCAGCCGTGGGCGAGGCTGTGGATCCGCGGCACGAGCTGGGCACGGCGGCGGGGACTCAGCTTCTTGCTGTCGGTGAGGCCGGCGGTCGCCAGGGGGGCCAGGGCCTCGGCGGGGAGCACCACGGCGGCCGCGAACACCGGGCCGAACAGGGCGCCCCGGCCCACCTCGTCGATTCCGGCGCAGGCGGCGGGGTCATGGCCCGCCCAGGGGTCATCCAGTGGGGGGCGGGGAGCGGCCGGCAAGGCCCGCCCCTCAGACGCTCGCCGAGGAGCGGCGGCGACGGCGGCGCGGTTCCGAGGAGGAGGCCTCCCCGTCGTCGTCCACCGGTGTTGCCGCCACGCTGGCTGGCGCGCGGCGATGGGCCGGCACGGCCACGGTGACGAGTTCGCCCTGGCTGACGCTCGGGGCACTGACCACCGGCAGGGGGGTGATGGTGACGGCAGGGGCGGGGGGGGGAGTGACGCTCGCCTCGGCCGGCTCGAAGCCCTGGCCCCGGTCGCTGGAGCCGGCGCTGTCGCCGCCCGCGCCCCGTCCCCGTCGCCGGCGGCGCGAACCGCTGGCCGCCAGCTGCTGGCGGGCCTGCTCCAGCACGGCTTCGGCGTCCTCGCCCGGACGAACGACCCGCACCATCAGGTTGTCGCCGCTGGGGGGAGGATCGAGCAGCAGGGCGGGGTTCAGCCCCAGCCAGCCGTACACCAGCTCCTGCTGCTCATCCATCGGTACGGCCACCAGATCGGGTTCCGGTCGCCGGCCGCCGGACTCGCTGGCCGAGGCGGACGCCTCGCCATTGGCCGACAGGCTGTAGCTGGGGAGATCCCCCTCCAGGGTGGGGCTCGTCGCGGCCTCGGCCGGTTCGCCCCCGCGACCGCGCCCTCCGCGCCGACGGCGTCCGCCACCGCTGGGTTCGGCGCTCGCCGCCGGCGGCTCGCTGCGCACGGGCGTGGGGGTGCGCACCAGGCCCTGCAGGGTGGCCAGGGGTTGCAGGGTGTCGCGACCGGGCAGGACGGCCACATGCCCCAGGCCGCCGCAGCTGGGGCAGGCGCGCCCGAAAAGTTCATAGATGTTCTGGCCCTGGCGTTTGCGGGTGAGCTCCACCAGGCCGAGCTCGGTGAGCTGGGCCACCTGGGGCCGGGCGGAGTCATCCCGCAGGGCCTGGGTGAAGTGCTCAAGCAGTTGCAGCTGGTCGCGCCTGGACTCCATGTCGATGAAGTCGACCACAATCACGCCGCCAATGTTGCGCAGCTTCAGCTGGCGGGCGATCTCCACGGCGGCCTCGCAGTTGGTCCAGAGGACCGTCTCGCGGGCGTTGGCGGAGCGGGTGAAGGAGCCGGAGTTGACGTCGATCACCGTGAGCGCCTCGGTGGGCTCGATGATCACGTAACCGCCGGAAGGCAGTTCCACCCGGGGCTTGAGGGCGTCCCGGATGGCGGTGCTGACGCGGAAGTGGTCAAGGATCTCGGTGGCTTCGCCGTGGGCCTCCACCAGCACGTTGGCCTGGTCGGCGCCGAGGAAGGCCTGCACCCGCCCCACCGCCCCGGGGCTGTCGAGCACGATGCGCACCACCTCGCCGCTGTAGAAATCGCGCAGCACCCGGTGGATGAAGTCTTCGTCGCGGTTGAGCAGCACCGGCGGGCTGGCGGTCTCGGCCGCCTGCTGGATGCCCTCCCACTGGCGCAGCAGGGCCTCGAGGTCATCGATCAGCAGGTCTTCGGACACCCCCTCGGCCTCGGTGCGCACCAGCAGGCCGGATCCGGGCGGCTTGATCAACACCGCCAGGGCCCGCAAGCGGTTGCGCTCGTTCTCGCCGTTGATCCGCCGCGAGATGCTCACCCCCTGGCCATGGGGCTGGAGCACGAGGAAGCGGCCTGGCAGGCTGAGGTTTCCGGTGAGGCGTGGCCCCTTGGTGCCGGTGGGCTCCTTCATCACCTGCACCAGAACCTTCTGGCGCGGTTCGAGCAGTTCGGTGATGCCGGCGCCGCCCTTCTTCAGGCGCAGCGGACCAAGATCGGTGATGTGGATGAAGCCATTCTTTTCGCTTTCACCGATGTTGACGAAGGCGGCGTCGATGCCCGGCAGGACATTTTCGACGGTGCCGAGGTAGACATCGCCGATTTGGTAGCGGCCCTGGGCCACCACCAGCTCATCGACGCGGTCGTCCGTGAGCACTGCGGCGATGCGCAGCTGCTCGGCGATGACGATCTGTTGGGGCATGGAGGAAATCTGCTGGGCTCGTGGGAGCCCTGCCCAGACATTGCAGGAGTGAGGTCCCGCCGGGGGCAGGGAGCCGGGCACGGGCCCGGCGGACGGTCGCCATCCGGGAATGCGGGGACGGTGCCGTGGGTGGAGATGACCGCCGATCGTGCGGGCATCGATGGGCGCCCGGGGCTGGCCCGGTGCGGAGAAGTAGCTGGCGGGGCCGTGGGTTCTGACCCCGCACCTTGAGGGGAGCGACCAGCCCGGTCTGGGTGGGTCTGCAAAGCGCTTCCGGCGAGGAGCTTCTAGAAAGCAACCCGGAAGGAAGGCTTGGGACGGTGCCTGGAGGAGAAGAGACTCCTGCGGTGACCCCGGGTGGATGACCCAGAGGATGACCGGCAACCGTTCTGCTGGCAACCTAGCACGGGGCCAGCAGCAAGGCACGGCGTTCGATCCGCCCCAGCTCCAGGGGCGTGGCCAGGCTTTCCGACAACCAGTGGCGCAGGAATTCGGGCCTGAGGCTGCGCCCCTGGGGGTCGATGCGGGCCTCCAGCGACAACCGAACCGCGTCTTCCCACCCCGCTTCGGCACCCTCCTCCAGCGCCAGGGCGATGAGGAAGGGGCGGCAGTCCCGCTCGCGGGGACGGCCCTTCTTGTCGGTGTCCCGCCAGGTCAGGCTGGGGGAGCGCTCCAGCTCCGCGATGGCCTGGCGCCAGCGCTGGGCCGGCAGTGGCGGCGGCGGCGGCTCCCCCGGCTCCCTGCGCCGCCGTAGCTCAAGGCGCCACTGGGCCTCACGCAGCTCCTGGGAGAGGCTGGCGCCCGCCACCGGCACCTCCGCCACCGAGAGCAGCTGGAAGCCGGATGGCAGCACCGCCTGCAACCGGTCCCGAGCGGCATCGGCGTGCACCGCGGCGAAGAACTCCAGATCGAGCCATTCGCCGTGCCCCTCCGCCCCGAGGGGCAGCGGCAGGGCCAGCTGCAGCCGGGGCAGGGGGTGGAAGCCACCGCTGAAGCTCACCGGCAGGCCGCAGCGCCGCAGCGCCCGCTCCAGCATCCGCAGGGTGTCGAGATGGCTGATCAGCGCCAGCGAGCCGGTTTTGGCGAAGCCGAAGCGCAGGCGGCTGTGGCGCTCGCTGGCCGGCGCGCGCGCCGGCAGGCGCTCCGGCACCGGCGGGGGGGGCACCACCACGTTGTGGCCCAGCTCCGGGCCACAGACGCCGCAGTGGCTGCAGCCCGCGAAGGAGCAGTCGGGCACCACGGCCGCCTCCAGGGCCCGGCGCAGGTCGGCGGCCAGCCAGGCCTTATCCACGCCGCTGTCGATGTGATCCCAGGGCAGGGGCTGGCCGCAGAAGGCCTCCAGGTTTTCCGGGCTCAGGGATGCCGCCGCCGACCAGGCCCCCATCTCCAGGGCCCGGTAGCGGCCCCCCAGCCCCGCCGCCTCGATCGCCTGGCCCCAGGCCTGTGAGCTGCGCTCGGCCGACTCGAACCAGGCATCCAGCCCGGCGCCGGAGCGCCAGGCCGCCTCAATCACCGGCGCCAGGCGCCGGTCGCCGCGACCGATGAAATCCTCCACCGCCGAGAGGCGCACATCGGTGAAATTCACCTTGATCCCCCGCAATGCCCTCAGCGCGGTGCGCAGCAGCTCCTGCCGCCGCCGGAACTCGGCGGTGGAGACGCTGTGCCACTGGAAGGGGGTGTGGGGTTTGGGGGTGAAGTTGCTGATCGTCAGGTTGAGCGCCAGCGGCCCCAGGTCGCGGCAGTGGCGCTGCAGGGAGCGGCAGGTGTCGGCGATCGCGACCACGTCTGCGTCGCTCTCGCCGGGCAGGCCGATCATGAAATACAGCTTCAGCCGCCGGTAGCCGTTCTCCATGGCGGTGCGCACGCCGCGCTGCAGCTCCTCGTCGCTGAGGCCCTTGTTGATGATGTCCCGCAGCCGCTGGCTGCCGGCCTCGGGGGCGAAGGTGAGCCCGGAGCGGCGGGTGCCGCCCAGGATGTGGGCGATGTCGGCGTCGAAGCGATCCACCCGCTGGCTGGGCAGGCTGAGGCTGACATTGCTCTGGGCCAGGCGGTTGCGCAGCTCCACCCCCACCGCTGGCAGGGCCAGGTAATCGCTGCAGCTCAGCGACAGCAGCGAGAAGTCGGCGTAGCCGGTGCGGCGCATCCCCTCCTCCACCGCCTCGATCACCGCTTCGGGCTCCACGTCCCGGGCGGGGCGG
>JBILEP010000231.1:0-3953 GCA_044352045.1 Cyanobium sp.
GGATGGAGCAGGATCCGCTCAGCGATCCGGCGGCCACCGTGCTGGAGACGGTGTTTGCCGGCGGCGGCGAGCGCCAGGCGCTGCTGCGGGAGCACGAGGAGATCAGCCTGGCCCTGGAGGGCGCCGGCGACGACCCGGCCCTGCTGGCGCGGCTGGGGCATCTGCACCGCCGCATGGATGAGCTGGACGCCTGGGGCCTGGAACGCCAGTGCCGGGAGGTGCTCGAGCGGCTGGGGGTGGGAGACGGCCAGCGGCGGATGGGGGAGCTCTCCGGCGGCAACCGCCGGCGGGTGGCCCTGGCGGCGGCCCTGGTGGCCGCCCCGGATGTGCTGCTGCTCGATGAGCCCACCAACCACCTCGATGCCGAGGGGGTGGAGTGGCTGCAGGATTGGCTGGAGCGCTTCGCCGGCGCCCTGGTGCTGGTCACCCACGACCGCTACCTGCTCGATCGGGTGACACGCCGGATCGTGGCGGTGGAGCGGGGTGAAGCGCGGGCCTATGAGGGGGGCTACGGCCGCTACCTGGAGCTGCGGGCCGCCGAGGCGGCGGCCGAGGCCGCCGGCGAAGCCCGGCTGCGGGGCACGCTGCGGCGCGAGCTCGCCTGGCTGCGGCGTGGCCCCAAGGCCCGCAGCACCAAGCAGAAGGCCAGGCTGCAGCGCATCGAAGCCCTGCGTGAGATCCCGGCCCGTCAGCTGCAGGGGCGGGTGTCGATGGCGGCCACGGCCCAGCGGCTGGGGCGGCGGGTGATCGCGGCGGACGACCTGGCGGTGGCAGTGGGGGAGCGCACCCTGCTGGAGGGCTTCGCCTACGACTTCGACCCGGAGGACCGGGTGGGGATCATCGGGCCCAACGGTGCGGGCAAGAGCACCCTGCTGGAGGTGCTCGCCGGCCGCCGGGCCCCGGCTTCCGGGCGGCTGGAGCTGGGGGGCACCGTGAAGCTCGCCTACTTCGACCAGCACAGCGCGGTGCTGGAGGGCAGCGATCCGGCCCGGGCCGGGGAGCGCAAGGTGATTGATGTGGTGAAGGAGGCCGCCAGCCGGGTGGAGGTGGACGGCCAGGAGCTGAGCGCCTCCCAGCTGCTGGAGCGTTTCCTGTTCCCGCCCGCCCAGCAGCACCAGCCGGTGGCCAAGCTCTCGGGCGGCGAGCGGCGGCGGCTGCACCTCTGTCGGCTGCTGATTGAGGCCCCCAACGTGCTGCTGCTCGATGAGCCCACCAACGACCTGGACGTGCACACCCTCTCGGTGCTGGAGGACTTCCTCGACGACTTCCGCGGCTGCGTCGTGGTGGTCTCCCACGACCGCTGGTTTCTCGATCGCACCGTCGATCGCCTGTTCTGCTTCGAGAACGGCCGCCTGGAGCGCTTCGAGGGCAATTACAGCGCCTATCTGGAGCGCCGCGCCCGCCCCCTGACGGCCCTACCCTCCCCGGCCACCAATGCCGCCGCCACCCCTGCCGCCACCGCCATCCCCGCGGCGCGGCCCGCCGAGGCGAAGGCGGCGCGCCGGCGCAGCTATCGGGAGAGCCGGGAGCTGGAGGCGCTCGAGCGGGATCTGCCGGCCTGGGAGAGCCGCCGCGCGGAGCTGGAGGCGGCGCTGGCGGGGGCCGGCGGCCTCGACCATGGGGCTCTCCAGTGCCACAGCCATGAGCTGGCCGAGCTGCTGGAGCGGATCGCGGCCGCCGAGGAGCGCTGGCTAGCGCTCAGTGAGCTGCCCACCTGAGCGGCGCCGCCGGTGGGGGTGGGGCATCTCCGCCCCCTGCAGCGCTCCTGGCCCGCTGCCGTCGGCGCGGGGCGCCAGGCCGCAGACCGGACCGCTGGGTTCCGGCAGCCGCCAGGGCTGGCGCCGCACCGCAGCCCCCCTGGCCTCCGCCTCCTTCATCGCCGTGGGTTTGTAGTCGTCGTCGCAGCGGTGGGACTGCATCTGATCGCCCATGCGACGCAGGTAGAGGTCGCTGGACCAGATCAGCTGGCCGTGCTCGAAGGCCTCCAGGGCCGCCTGCAGGGAGGGGAAGCGCTGGCTGACCAGCCCGCTCGGGGCGCACTGCTTCCACTCCAGCACCTCCTCGAAGCTCAGGCCCCGGCGCCACTGGCGCTGTTCGGAGAGATAGCAGTTCTCCTCCGGACCGTTGATCCAGAAGAGCCGTCCGGTGTCGTCGATGAAATGGCGGTCGTGCCGCTGGCGGATGCGGGTCATGGGCCTGGCTGGGCTGCGCCTCTGTCCTTGTGCTAGCCCAAATGGGACGGTTCCGCCGCATCCGAGGCGGCAGTCGGGCCGGCCTCAGAGATTGTCAACATGGATCAGCGGCGCCGCACAATCGCCGCCCTACCCCGCATCACCCCACCTATGGTTGGGCGCGGTTCGTTCCGGCTCTGAGGGGCCGGCATCTGGCATGAAAAGCATCGACGAGCACATCGAGAAGGACAAGGCCGAAATCGAGGCGGCGAAGGTCGCCGGCGATGACGGCAAGGTCCGCCATCTCGAACAGGAGCTCAAGGGACTTGAGAAGTACAAGTCCCACCACCCTGAGGATTCCCACGATCCCACCCCTCTGGAGGTGTTCTGCGACCTCAACCCCGACGCTCCCGAGTGCCTCGTCTACGACGACTGATCTGGAAGCTCGTCTGAGCCGGCATCCCGCCCAGCTCGCGGATTCAGGCTCACCAGGGTCCAGGTTGCCGGCATTTCGCCCGCGACCTGGGCTTTTTCTGTTTCATCCCTCGCCAGCGGCGCCGGCAGCTCTTGCCACACCCGGGCCTTGAGGGCCTCCAGGCCCTGGGCGGCCGCGGCCGAGATCAGCAGCGGCGCCATCCCCGCGTGGGCTTCGATCCGCCCGGCCAGCTCCTGGCTGTGCTCCGGATCCAGGGCATCGATCTTGTTGAGCACCAGCAGGCGCGGCCGCTGGGCCAGCCCGTGGCCGTAGGCGAGCAGCTCCCGCTCCACCACCGCCAGATCCGCCACCACGTCCTCCGCGGTGGCATCCACCAGGTGCAGCAGCAGGCGGGTGCGCTCGATGTGGCGCAGGAAGTCGTGGCCGAGGCCGGCGCCGCGGGAGGCCCCGGCGATCAGCCCCGGGATGTCGGCGAAGACGGTGCCGTCGCCGCTGGGGCGGCGCACCACCCCCAGGTTGGGCACCAGGGTGGTGAAGGGGTAGTCGGCGATTTTGGGCCGGGCGGCGGAGAGCACGGCGATCAGGGTGCTCTTGCCGGCGTTGGGCAGGCCGATGATGCCCACCTCCGCCAGCAGCTTGAGCTCCAGCTGCAGCTGCCATTCCTCGCCGTCCCGCCCCTCGGTGCATTTTTCCGGCGCCCGGTTGCGGTTGCTCAGGTAATGGGCGTTGCCCAGGCCGCCGCGGCCGCCGTGGGCCACCACCAGCTCCTGACCCGGCTCCGTGAGGTCGCCCAGCAGGATGGCGGTGCGGGCGTCGCGCACTTCGGTGCCGCAGGGCACGCGGATGCGCAGCTCTCGGCCACCGGGTCCGCTGCGGCGGTTGGGGCCGCCCCGCACGCCATCGTCGGCGGCGAAGAGGCGCTGGTATTTGAAATCCAGCAAGGTTTGCAAGTTGGCGTCGGCCACCAGCACCACGTCGCCGCCCCGGCCGCCATCGCCACCGGAGGGGCCGCCGGCGGGGACGTATTTCTCACGGCGGAAGGCGACGATGCCATCACCACCCCGTCCGGCCCGCACCACGATGCGCGCCTGGTCGATGAACTGCACGGGAAAGCGGCCGCCAGGGCCGTCGGATCCCCAACCCTAGGATCCGGCGGTCGCTGTGCCGGATTGGCTGAGGTTTGCTTCCAGCAGGTCAGCAAGACCTACCCGCCCCGCCGCGGCGGCGCCGATGGCGCTCCTGTGCCCGTGCTGCGCGCCCTTGATCTCACCATCGCCGACGGTGAATTCCTGGTGCTGGTGGGCCCCTCCGGCTGCGGCAAGAGCACCCTGCTGCGCCTCCTGGCG
>JBILEP010000232.1:0-3947 GCA_044352045.1 Cyanobium sp.
GCATCTCCGTTCAGAGACCAACCTATCACTCCTCAAGAACACATTGCTTCGCGCCCGAGTCAATAGAAAAATGCGCCTCTGGCAATGACACCCAGACGAAGGCCTCGCGATCATCACGCTCCAAAATCAACGCAGCCGCCGCTCCCGCCAGATCTCCTGCACCACCGGGTCGGTGATGCCGTAGAGGCCATGGCCCAGGCGCATGAGCACGTTGGCGCCGAGCAGTTCGTTCAGCACCGGCTGGATCTCCTCCACCCGCACCGGGCGGCCGATCACCTCACCGAAGCAGGCCGCCGCCTCGGCGGAGAACAGGCCCCGCGCCGGGCCCTCGCTGGCCGCCACCCGATCGAAGATCGCCGTGGCCAGTCCGCCCAGCTGCTCCACCTTGAGGATCTCCAGGTCGGCCTCTGCGCCGCGCAGGGTGGCGGCGATCACCGGCAGCAGTTGGTCGGGCTCCAGGCCGGAAGAGACGCTGGCGCGCAGCTGGCCCAGGGCCCGCAGGAATTCCTCCGGCCGGTGGCCGAGCGCCTGAAACGAGTCCCAGGCGGCCGCCTCTGAGGGCAGCGGCTCAACCCCCTCCTGCCGCAGCCGCCCCAGCACGTGGCGCACGTACTCCTGATCCAGCAGCGGATAGGGCAGGGAGGTGGCGCCGGCGAAGGCCTGGTTGCGTCGGGCCGTCAGTTCGCTCACCAGGGCGCGGTGCGAGCCGGTGCCGAGCAGCAGGAAATGGCCGGGGGTTGGTCGCGTCCCGCGCCGCCTTCAGGGCCAGCAGCATCTGGTGGCCCTCCTCGCTGGTGATCGCCTGCTGCACCTCATCCACGATCAGCACCACATCGCCCCGGGTCTGATCCACCACCTGGCGGAAGGCCTCCGCCAAGGTGGCGCCACCGGATGCCCCCAGCTGCTCCAGAGACTGGCGCACCGCGGCCTGCACCAGGGCCGCGGGACTGGCTCGGGTGTCGCTCCAGAGATCCACATAGATCACCACCGCCCCCTGGGCTTCCAGTTCCGGCACCAGGTCGGTGCGCAGGAAGGTGGTCTTGCCGGTGCGTCGCATCCCGGCCAGGAACAGGCCGGAGCGCAACCCCTCATCCAGCACCCCCGGCCGCAGCAGGCGGCTGGCCAGCTCAGCGGCCAGGCGGGGGCGGCGGTAGACCTCAGAAACGCTTTGGTGGCATCTAGGGCAGAAGCATCATTATGACTGAGCCATAAATCGTCCTAAGGGAGCCGCCCCGCGTGCCTCGCCGTTCGAGGCGGTGGTGGCGCCGAGCCCCGCGGGCGCTGGCCACGGGACGCTCGCCTGGGCCACGCAGGGGTCAGATCACATAACCGGGGTGAGTCGCGAAGGCGTTGTCGATCACGAACTGGGCGCGTTGTTTCGCCGCCTGGCGGATGGCCGATGTCGTCCGCCGCCCATCGGCATAAAACCACCACAGGTAGAGGGCGGCGTACATCCAGGCCCCCTCGTAACTCCACGCGGAGTCAGCGCCGCTTTTGCCCGGACCATAGGCAGACCAGCTGGGGAACACCGCATTGTGGGGCTTACCCCCTCTGTGCCGGGCTTCGTGGCACAAGGTTTCCGCACGACCCGGCACATCCTTGCTGTAAAAGAAGCCGAGATAGAGTTCATGTCGGTTGCCAATCGTGGCCGCAATGGCTGAGCCATCACCACAGAAAGAGCGAAGATCGTCGATTTGCTCTCGCACATACCTCCGGCCCCAGTGCAGCATGTTATTGCTCCACTCTTCATTCCAGTAATCCTCGGCCGAGTAGTTCAGGAGCCAGATTCCGTTGAAGGTTCTCGCCAGAGGCAAATCGGTGTTGCAGCAGTCTTCATACCCAAAGCCATGGCTCCAATTATCCTTTTGGAAGCCATGCGCCTGCCAGGCCCAGTCCACAAAAGGCTGCCAGCAGATTCTTGAGCCGTAGAGATTATCACCACTGGTGTCTTTGTTGGGAATGGTCGGAATCGAACAGGACGTCATCGTTCTTCAGCGGGGGTGAGTAAGGGGGAAGAATTGAGATTGATCAGCCGGCGCTGGGAGGGCCATTATCGCCATCAGAATCCTTGGCTAGTTTCGGTGGAATAGCGATTCTGCCCTCTCGCAGCTTGTCCCGAAGATGGCGGGTTGGATCCCTCACCTGCGGAACTTCCTGCACTTCAATCCTGCGCATTTCAAGGATAAATTGCTGGTCATCGGGCAACAGAGATTTGATTTCCTCGCGGAATTGGTCGCCATCCTTTGTTGCCAGCAGACCCATCACGGCAGCGCGACGAATGGAAAAGGATGGAAGTCGCACAAACTCCATCAGCAAGCGCGAGGCACGCTCATCCCCATGCCTCGCCAGTTCAGCAACCCCGTCCACCGCCGCCGTGCGGATGATGGTTTCTTCCGCCACTGTAGAAAAAGAATGGGGATCCCCCGATTTCTCATCAGCAATCGGAGTTTTGATGATGTTCGCCAGATAGGGCAAGCTGGCTGGATGGCGCAATTCAGAGGCAATCTGCACCAGAGCCATGCGCAATGGGTAGTCATGCTCACAACAATCGGATGAGGCTTGCGCAACCTCAACCAAAACTTCTTCAAGATCCTCACGGACGTCCTGCAAGGCACGCTGGTACTCCTCTTCGGCGTCCTCTCCGAGACCAGCGATAACCTGCAAAAGGTTATTGAGCCGAATCCCGGCGGGACTCTCACTGATTCGCGCCAGTGAAGAGCGTTCGCCAGAAAGGATGTCATCCGCCCGAGGAGCACCGGCATTTAGATCTGTAGCCATGAAAACCTCACTGGCAAGGAGAAAGAGCAGCCCTCTCAAGCCGCTCTTCAGAGGGTCAGACCCAAAGCATTCGTCATGAAGACCTGGGCCTGCCTTGAGTATTGGACGCCTCACCTGAACGGTGCCTACCTGTTCACATAAACACATAGGAAAGGCAGAGGTTTCAAAAGTACGCCGACGCCAATCACGAAGAGTTTTCGCAGCCTCACTGGGTGTGAACCGGAGATTCTTTCCTGCGTACTCCTTTGCTGCTTGATCCGATCAATAAATCCTTGGGCAGGGCGGCAGAGGCGATCAGGCGCGGCCGGATCCGCCCCGGGCGCCTAGAACGGAAGCAGGCGCTGCCCGGAGGCCCCATGTGCCTCGCCGTTCCCGGCCGCATCCTCGCCATCCACCACGTCGGCCCCGCCGACGACCCGCTCTGGCGCACCGCCGAGGTGGATTTCGGCGGCGTGCGCCAGCCGGTGTCCCTCGCCTGCCTGCCCGAAGCCCGGGTGGGTGACCAGGTGCTGGTGCATGTGGGCATCGCCCTCAGCCTTGTGGAGGACGAAGCGCCATGATCACCGTCGACGGCAACGAGGCCGTGGCCCGGGTGGCCTATCGCCTCAGCGAGGTGATCGCCCTCTACCCGATCACCCCCGCCACCCCCATGGGCGAATGGGCCGACGCCTGGAGCGCCGAAGCTCGCCCCAACCTCTGGGGTGCCCAGCCCGCCGTGGTGGAGATGCAGAGCGAAGGGGGCGCCGCCGGGGCGGTGCACGGCGCCCTGCAGGCCGGCGCCCTCACCACCAGCTTCACGGCCTCCCAGGGCCTGCTGCTGATGCTCCCCAACCTCTACAGATGGGCGGGGGAACTCACGCCGGTGGTGCTGCATGTGGCCTGCCGCGCCATCGCCGCCCAGGGCCTTTCGATCTTCGGCGACCAGAGCGACCTGATGGCGGCCCGCGGCACCGGCTGCGCCATCCTCGTGTCCTCCACCGTGCAGGAGGCCGGCGACTTCGCCGCCATCGCCAGCCGCGCCGCCCTGCTCGGCCGCCTGCCGCTGCTGCACGGCTTCGATGGCTTCCGCACCAGCCACGAAATCCAGAAGGTGGCCGACATCCCCGATGCCCTGCTGCACGCCCTGATCCCCATGGCGGCGGTCGCCGCCCACCGCCGCCGCGCCCTCA
>JBILEP010000233.1:0-3933 GCA_044352045.1 Cyanobium sp.
GAGGTTGTCGTCCAGGGCCAGGGCCAACCCCCGCAGCTGCCATTGCATCGACTGCGCCTGGCTGCGCAGCACCAGCTCCTCGGAGCGGCGGTATCCGAGGAAACCGGCCACGGAGGAGAGCAGGGTGATGGCCAGGACGGCGGTGACGAGCTGGCGGGAGGACGAGCCTTCGGCCAGCGGCTTCAGCCACGCGGGGAGAGCGGGCATCTAGGGGGAGGAGGTCACCGCCTGCCGTTCGAGCCCGAGCGCCTCGAGCCTGGCGTAATCCGCGGCGTAGGAGCTCGGCACCGGCTGCGGGATCTGCACCTGGCGCAGCAGGGCGGTGCTGCCGGAATCGCGGGCCAGCGCGAACCAGGCCTGGCGGAGGCGGTCCCGCTCCGGGCCAGGAAGATTGCGACGCGCCGAGAAGGGATGGGCTGGATATCCAGGGGTCTCGTACAGCACACGCAGGCGTTCGCGGATCTCCGGCCGCTCGCGGCGCAGGGTGTTGTTGACCCCTCCGCCCGCGAAGGCGGGATCAAGCGCCACGGCGCGATAGACGTTGGAATGGCTGATCACATACCGCGGCCGGAAGTCGACACCGAGGCGAGCCAGATGGGCTCGGATCAGCAGCGACGCCGCAAAGGCATTGGGGGAGGGGAAATGCACGACGCGGCCGCGCAGGTCCTGCACGCTCCGTGCCGGCGAATCGCGGTTGACCAGCAGGATGCCCCGCAGCGGCGACTTGCCGTCCCGCACCAGCGGCACATAGCTGCGGCGCACCATCAGCTGGTGAAAGGGATTCATGAAGGCGTAGTCGAAGCGGCCATCGCGCAGCCCCTGCTCGAACTCCGGGATCGTGGCCGGAATCAACAGGTCAAAGCATTGCGAAGCCTTCTCGCCCAGGCGCTGCAGCAGGGGGCGCCACAGGGCGTAGAGCTCGGCCGGGGGGATCTGGGGCACCACGGCCACGGTGCGCGGCGTGGCGGAACGGGATGGATCGCCGATGCAGCCCGTCGCCGAGGGGGAGGCAGGCGGCGGCGCGCCAGCAGCCCCGGGGCCGGGATCCCTGGACCCGCACCCCCCCAAGGCAAACAGAAGGGCCAGAAGCAGGCCGCATCGGCACGGATTGGGTCGCATGGGTTCATCCGCTGGGGGTTCCGTGGGCGGCTCAGTCCAGCCGCTGGCGGAGGTGCTCGCCCACCCGGATCGCGTTGGCGATGGCCGTGAGCGAGGGGTTCACCGCGCCGATGCTCGGGAAGAAGCTGGTGTCCACCACATAGAGATTGTCGAGCTCGTGGGCTTTGCAGTTCACGTCCAGCACCGAGCTGGCCGGGTCGCTGCCGAAGCGGCAGGTGCCCGCCTGGTGGCCCACCGCCGCCAGGCCCATCGGGTTCTTGACGTAGGCCTGCCGTTCCACCAGGTGCTTCTTCAGGTACAGCCGATCCAGCACCCCCTGCAGGCGTCGCCAGAGCTGGTCGGCGGAGGGCTGGTTGTTCGCGTTGTACTGGAGATGGATGTGGCCGTCTGCATCGACCGTCACCCGGTTGTTGGGATCGGGCAGATCTTCGGTGGTGAGCCAGAAATCGAGGGCGTGCTCCGCGATCTGATCCATCGACCATTGCGGCATCAGGAAGGTTTCCAGGGGCGCATAGCCCTTCATGATCGCGCCACGCGTTTTGCCGGTCATCTGGATGTTGCCCATCGGCCAGGCGTATTCGGCGTCGCCGAAGTACCAGTCGTTCACGGAGATCGTTTTCTGGAAGATGGTGGGGTTGGGCTCATGGGAGAGGGCCACCGCCGCCTTGCTGTTGTGGAACATGTAATTGCGGCCCACCTGATCAGAGCCGTTGGCCAGCCCGCGCGGATGCTGATCGTTGGCCGAAAGCAGCAGCAGCCGGGCGCTGTTGGCGGCGCCGCAGCTCACCACCACGATGTCGGCCGAATAGCGCAGCTCCTCACCATCGCGCACCACCTCCACCGCGCTCACCGCGCGGCCGCTGGCGTTGGTGTGCAGCTTCCTCACCTCGGCGCGGGTGAGCAGGAACAGATTGGCGTTCGCCGCCAGGGCCGGCCGCACGCCGCACACCTCGGCATCCCCCTTGGCGTGGACAAGACAGGGGAAACCATCGCAGTTGTTGCAACGCCGACAGCGGCTGTAGGGCGGGTTGCCCTCATCGAGCATCACGCCGCT
The DNA here is from genome assembly GCA_044352045.1 of Cyanobium sp. Lineage (GTDB taxonomy): Bacteria > Cyanobacteriota > Cyanobacteriia > PCC-6307 > Cyanobiaceae > Cyanobium. The sequence goes on from JBILEP010000233.1 coordinate 2,174, forward strand.
GGGGGCATGGAAGGGATGCAGGCCGGCGCTGCGCAGATCCTCCGCCAGCTGGGCGATGCGGGGCTCGTGGGAGATGGGCGGATGGGGATAGGGCGCCGAGCTGGGGGGATCGGTGGGATCCTCACCGCGCAGCCCATGCACGTGATACATCGCTTCGGCTCGCTGATACCAGGGCTCGAAATCGGCGTAGCGCAGCGGCCAGGCGGGGGAGAGGCCGTCGTGGTGGGCGAGCTCCTCAAAATCCCGCTCCCGCAGGCGGAAATGGTGGGCGCCGTACATCTTCGTGGCCCCGCCCACGAAGTAGTGCGTGCCGGGCTGAAAGGGCTTGCCGTCGCCGTCGTACCAGGTGTCCTTCGACAGATAGCGGCCCTGCTGGAACACCGCGTCGGCGTCCCAGTTCTGGGGCTCCTGAGGGAGCCAGTCGCCCCGCTCCAGGATGAGGATGCGCAGCCCGCTGGGGGCCAGCACCCGGGCCAGGGTGCCGCCGCCGGCACCGCTGCCGATGATCAGCACATCAAAGTGGCTGTCCTCGGGCTTTTGAAGCTGGGCGATGGAAGGAAGGGAATCCACGCGGATGGGGCCGGTTTTCTCACGCTAGGAACGGGGAAAGCCGTCGTCATCGCTGGGTGCCGCCCGCGGGGCGGGGATGGGATAGCGGTGAAGTTGTTGCACCATCTTGGCCACCATCGCCGTCCAACCCGTCTGGTGGCTGGCCCCCAGCCCGCGGCCGTTATCGCCGTGGAAGTATTCATGGAACAGCAGCAGATCGCGCCAATGGGGATCACTCTGAAACAACTCCGTTTCCCCCAGGAACGGCCGCTTGCCTTCTGCATCGCGACGGAACAGATCCACCAGCCGCCGCTCCAGCAGCAGCGACACCTCCCAGAGGTTGTACCAGTGGCCGGAACGGCTGGGGAATTCCACCAGGAAGCTGTCGCCGTAGTAATGACCAAACTTCTGCAGGGCTTCGATCAGCAGATAATTGATCGGCATCCACACGGGCCCGCGCCAGTTGGAATTGCCGCCGAACATCGCCACGGGGCTGTCGCCCGGGCTGTAGGCCAGCGTTTGCGATTCCGTGCCTTCGGTGATGGTGTATGGGTGCGCTTCGTACACTTTGGATAGGGCGCGGATGCCATGGGGCGAGAGGAACTCTTCCTCATCAAACAAGCGCTGGCAGAGGCGAGCCAGGCGCTGCTTCGGCACCAGGGAGAACAGCAAGCGATCGTTACACCAGATGCCCAGATTCTCCACCAGCCAACTGTGGGAGGTGCGCTCACGCAAAAACCAGGCCAGGCTCTGATTCACATCGAGCACCGGCAGCCGCTTGACCGTATCGACATCAAAACTGGCCACCGCCAGCAGCGGAATCAGACCGGAAACGGAGCGAGTGCGCAGGAATTCCGTGCTGCCATCCGGACGCTTGATCACGTCGTAATAAAAGCCATCCTGCTCATCCCAGTTCACATAGCCGCGGCTGCCGGGCGTGTTGAGCGTGATGGCGAGCTGCACGAAGTCATACACGAATCGTTCACAGATATCCTCGTATTCCACCTCCTCCCGGCTGAGCTCCACGCTGATGTTGAGCAGGTTCAGGCTCAGTGAGGCCATCCAGGCCGTGCCATCGCACTGCTCGATGTGGCTGCCGTCCGCCAGCGGGAAGCGGCGATCGAAGACGGCGATATTATCGAGGCCGAGGAAGCCCCCCTCGAACACATTGTCGCCGGAGCGGTCGTTGCGGTTGGCCCACCAGCCGTACT
>JBILEP010000234.1:0-3926 GCA_044352045.1 Cyanobium sp.
TGGCGCCGCAGGCGCCCAAGCCCCGCTCTCAATGCCCGGCCCGGGCGACGCGCTGATCGGCCACCATCGCCGCGGCCCCCACCACTTCGCCGTGCAGGTCGTAGGGGTCGGCGGCGGTGAGGCGCACCGGCACCATTGTGCCGGGGGCGGCGCTCAGCCCTCCCGCGCCTGGGCGCACGCGCACCTCCCCATCCACCTCAGGGGCGAAGCGGCTGCAGCGGCCGATCATGTCGCCGTTGACGGGATTCTCCTGTTCGATCAGAACGTCGACGATGCGACCCACCCAGGCCGCGTTGCGGGCGGCGGCGATCGGTTGCTGCAGGGCCATCAGCCGGTCACGGCGCTGCTCGGCCAGCTCGACCGGCACGGCATCAGGCATGGTGGCGGCTGGGGTTCCCTCCTCCGGGGAGAAGCGGAACACACCCACATGGTCGAAGCGCTGGGCCGCCACGAAGTTGAGCAGGTGCTCGAAATGGGCCTCGCTCTCCCCCGGGAAGCCGACGATGAAGGTGGTGCGCAGCACCGCCTCGGGCAGTTGCTCGCGGATGCGGCTCAGCAGGCCGCCGGTGACATCCGCCTGCCAGGGGCGGTTCATCGCCCGCAGCACCTCCGGATGGCTGTGTTGCAGGGGCAGATCCAGATAGGGCAGAACGTTGGCGGTTTCGCGGAAAGCCGCCAGCACCTCCGGGGTCAGGCCCGTGGGGTAGGCGTAATGCACGCGGATCCAGGGGATCTCCACCTCCCCCAGGGCCCGCAGCAGATCCGCCAGGCGGGGGCGTCCGTAGAGATCCAGGCCATAATTGGTGGTGATTTGACTGATCAGGATCAGCTCCTTCACCCCCTGGCCCGCCAACTGGCGCGCCTCCGCCACGATCGATTCGATTGGACGGGATCGCTGATCGCCGCGCAGCTTCGGGATGATGCAGAACGCGCAGCGGTAATCACAGCCCTCCGCCACCTTCAGGTAGGCGACGGCCTCGCTGGTGGTGCGGTAGCGGGGCAGGTTTTCGTCGCCCACGAAGGTGGGCACGGCGCTCACCCGGTTCACCCGCTCCCCGGCCTCCACCCGCCGGAGCACTTCAACAATGTGCTGGTAATCCCCCGTGCCCACGATCGCCTTCGCCTCCGGCAGCGACTCCAGCAGCTCCTCCTGGAAATGCTGGGCGAGACAGCCGGCGATGATCAGTTCCTTCCCCTGCTCGGCCAGCTCCACCAAGGTGCGCACCGATTCCTCGCGGGCGTCCTGGATGAAGCTGCAGGTGTTGACCACCACCAGCGAAGCCTGGCTTTCATCGGCGCTCACCCCGTAGCCGGCCTGGGCGAGAAGGCCGAGCATATGCTCGGTGTCCACCCGGTTCTTCTCACAGCCGAGGTGGGCGAACGCCACGGTGGGCTTCGCAGCAGGGGCGAGGGGTTCCGGAGACACAAGCTGATAAGGACAGAATTCACCCTACATTGAGGCATGGTTTCCCACCCCTCTGCCACCCCGCTCCCGGCGGCGGTTGGCCTGCCCCGCCCCCGGTTCGTGGGGGTTGTTCTCGCCCTGCTCATGGCGCTCAGCCCTTCGTCCGCCGGAGCCTCTGCCGCGGCGGCAGAGAGCCTGTGCTTCCAGACCCTGACGGGCCAGCCTGGACGCTTGGACATTGAGCAGCTCCGCCTGGAGCTGAATGGGAAGCGCGTGACGGGTGTCTACCGCTGGTATCCCTGGGGGAAAGACCGTCGCGTCGGTCGTCTCGAGGGGCGTCTGCCCTCCCCAGGAACCGCCAAGGTCCTTTACCGCTTTATGCAGGAGGGGCAGCAGCAGCAGGCCCGGCTGACGATCGGCTTCAACGATCGCCAGGCACGCATCAGCTGGGACAAGCCGGAGAAGCCCGGTGCCTCCCCAGCCCAGCCCATGCCCGACGTTCTCCTGCGCCGCCAGGCCTGCGCGGAGCTGAAGCCGGTCCCCACTCCCTGACCTTTCCTTGAGCGCCTGCCAAAATCAGGGCTGCATCGGCAGCTCTTTGTGACTTCCTCCCGCCTCAGCGAGCGTCTTGCCGGTCAGCGGCGCCGGCCGGACTCAGGCCGTCGCTGGGTGCGGGTGGCGATGGCCGTGCTGGCCACGATCGGCGCGATCGACACCGGCGCCATCACCCTCAAGCGCTGGGGCCTGATCGGCCCCCTCACCTGCCCCGGCGGGGCCGAAGCCTGCGACAAGGTGCTCAACAGTGCCTGGGGCTCTCTCTTCGGCCAGCCCCTCTCCCTGTTCGGCTGCCTGGCCTACCTGGCGGTGCTCCTGTTCGCCCTGCTGCCTCTGGTGCTCAAGGGGGAAGCCCGCTCCGCCATCGCCGAGACCAGCCGCTGGGGCCTCTTGCTCTTCAGCACGGGCATGGCGGTGTTCAGCTTGCTGCTGATGGGCGTGATGGTGTTCAAGATTCAGGCCATCTGCGCCTTCTGCATTCTCTCGGCCCTGCTCAGCGTGTCCCTTTTCGTTCTCGCCCTCATCGGCGGTGACTGGGAGGACCGGAGCCAGCCCATCTTCCGCTCCGTGCTCGTGGGCCTCGCGGTGGGGGTGATCGGCCTGGGTTGGGCCACCGCCGTCGATCGCCCCGCCGATCTGGGCAAAGGGGTGCCGATCCCGGTCACCGCGGAGAGCACCCCCGCCACCCTCGCCCTGGCCCAGCACCTCACCGCCAGCGGCGCCCGCATGTACTCCGCCTACTGGTGCCCTCACTGCCATGAGCAGAAGGAGCTCTTCGGTAAGCAGGCCACGGCCAAGCTCACGATCATCGAGTGCGCTCCTGATGGCCGCAACAGCCAGGCGGCCCTCTGCGAGAGCAAGAAGATCCAGGGCTATCCCTCCTGGGAGATCAACGGCAAGCTCGATTCCGGCGTGAAGACCCTGCCCGAGCTGGCCCTGCGCAGCGGCTTCAAAGGGAAGCTTTAGTTTCCGCTCTCTGTCCCGGTGGTTGCGCCGACCGCTGTCGTGCGGGTGGTCTGCTGGCGGCACTGCACGGTGTGGCAGCGCCAGAACGGCTGGGGGCTCGGCGCGTCGGTGCGGTAATGGCCGCCACGGCTTTCCTCACGGAAGGCGGCGGCTTCGATCAGCAGCTCCGCCAGCACCAGCCGTTGGCGCAGCTCCTGCTGCAGCCGCAGTTGGCCCAGGCTGCGGCGGTCGAGCAGGAATTGCTCGCCGGGCACCAGGTCGCGACAGGCAGCCAGCAAGGGTTCTGACTCCAGTTCCCGCCGCCGAGCGCGCACCACCGCCAGGGCCCGGGTGAGCGCATGGCCGTCTCGCTCCACCCCCGCCACCTGCCAGCAGAGCTGCCGCAGCTGGATGATGCCCCGCCGCAGCTCGGCTGGGTCCGCGCCGGTCAGCTCCAGGGACCTGCAGGGTTCCGGCCCGCGAGCGGATCCGTCGCCGGCGTCGGTGGAGGGGAGCCGCAGCCGCCGCAGCTGCCGGGCGAAGACCAGGCACTCCATCAGGGAGTTACTGGCCAGCCGGTTGGCGCCGTGCACCCCGGTGCTGGCCACCTCCCCCACCGCAAAGAGCCCAGGGATGGAGGTGGCGGTGTTCAGATCGGTGCGGATCCCCCCCATCCAGTAGTGGGCGGCGGGCGCCACCGGGATCGGGGCGGCCGTGGGCTCCAGGCCGAGGGCCCGGCAGCGCCCCAGGATCGTCGGGAACTGGCGCTCCAGCCGCTCGCGGCCCACGGGCCTCAGGTCCAGCCAGAGGTTCTCCACCCCCTGCCGTTGCAGGCAGCGCGCCAGGGCCCGGCTCACCTGATCCCGTGGGGCGAGATCCCCCCCCGCCAGTCCCGCCACAGGACTGGCGCCGGAAGCGTCGCACAGGCGTGCCCCCTCCCCTCGCACCGCCTCGCTGATCAGGAAGTGGGGAGCCCCGGGCAGCATCAGGGCGGTGGGGTGGAACTGCACGAACTCCAGGT
>JBILEP010000235.1:0-3923 GCA_044352045.1 Cyanobium sp.
CACGGGCTTTTCAGTGTCGCCTATCCCTGACTGGCTGAGTAGCGCGAAGTAGTCATTATCGAACTCGCCAGCCTTGTAGAGACTCTTATAGCGATGAAAGAGCTGACTTGAAATATAATTAATGGATATTGTAAAATCCTCGGCGGGCTCGATGATTGCCGCAAGATCCTTGTCGTAGGGATCCAGCAATGGGCCGGCCTGCATGATTGGCACTCGACCGACCGTGCGGATGCTCATATGCGCAATTTTGCTACAAACTTAGCGTATTCCTGGCGAAGCATGAAGACTTGCTGGAAGGGGCAATCTTATTGAAGCTTAATCATTCGCGCCGCAGCACTCGTGATGCGGGCTGACTTGGATGGTTCGCGGAGTCCCTCTTGCCAATGGCTATCCATTCAGGGGCGGAGGCAGCTTGCTTGAGCATTGTTATGACTGAATCATGGCAAGCAGGTTGAGTCCCGGTTGAATATCAAGTTGCTCAACGCCAGCTGGATGGCAATCCAGCCTACGTCGTTGACACTAGGCAGGGGTGGCTGCAGTGGCCGTACCGTCCTCACCGTGCTGACCGCGAGGTCCTGGCAACGCTGATGGATCTGCTGGTGCCGCAGCCGCTGGCGCCGCAGCCCAGCACCGTCGGCTTTGACATCGGCGACGACATCGTCAGGGAGGTTTTGGCTCTGGCCTCCTGTGTGGAAGCCGTGGCCTCAGCCCCTGGGTGTTTTCGCCGCGACATGCCCGATCCCATCCCCGTGGTGCTGCCCCCGCGGAAGCCCGTCGCCACTATTTCCCTATGGGGTTTGTTCCCGTACCTATCGACCACGCCACCCTCCTGATCCGCCTCTCCGATGTGTTGACAACCTTGCCGTCCTGATTTGTGCGGCCAATTGACCTGATCGACACCAGTACAGGCTTCAAGTCGTCGTCGATCTCTTCCCAGTCTGGGATTTCGCCATGGCCCTCTCAACCAGGGGGCGCCCTCGTGGCCATCTCGGCAGCTGGTGCCGGCCTGGGTTTCTCGGTGCTCGACCCAGGGAAGGCTGCAGGGCGGGTCCTGCGTCAGCTCAGGGTCCGGGGGCCAGCAGCCGCTCCAGGGTGACCTGTTGGGACGGATTGAGGGGCTTCTGGGGCTGCTCGTGGGGTACCAGGCAGTTGTCCTTCTCGTTGATCGGGGCTGACACCGTGGTGGTTCCGCCGGCGGTGAGGGAGGGATGGCGATAAAGACTGGTGCCTTCCTTGATCGTTTCCACCACCTGGATGTCCTTGATGGCCATGGGTTCCACCTTCAACGGATTCGCGCTCAGCACCACCAGGTCGGCCAGCTTGCCGGGCTCCAGGGACCCCTTGCTGTTCTCCTCGTGGAACTGGTAGGCGCCGTTGATCGTGAGGGCTCGCAGGCCGTCATAGGGGCTCACCTTTTCCTGGGGGGCCAGCACCACCCCGGACTTGGTGGTGCGGTTCACGATGTTCCAGAGGGCATAGATCAGGCTGGGGCTCACGCCGGCAGGCATGTCGTGGTGCATGGTCCAGGGGATGCCGGCCCGCTGCACCGATCCGGCCGCACCGGCCCAGGCCACGCGCTCCTGCCCCATCAGCTGAGCCAGGTAGTCGCCCATCGGATAAATGCCGGCGGCGGTGAAGCTGGTGATGGCCCCCACCTTTTTGGCCCGCACGATCTGGTCGGGCCGTAGAAACTGGGCGTGCTGAATGATCGGCCGGTGATCGGCCGGGCCCTGGCCGGCGTAGGCCTTTTCGATCGCGATCAGAACATTGTCGACAGCCTGGTCGCCGATGGCGTGGGCCGCCACCTGGCGGTTGCTCTTCCAGTACGTGGCCACGGTGGCCTCCACGGCGGCCTGGGGATCCACGGCCAGGCCGCGGAAGTTTTTCTCCGTATTGCCCGGCGGGTTGTTGCTGTAGGGCTGGGACATGAAGGCGTTATCCATGCTGCCGTCCATCCAGAACTTCACACCCGCCAGCCGCACCCGGTTGAGATAGCGCGTATCACCATCCAGCCGCAGCGCCCGCGACGCTGGATCGGCGTACTGGGCAAGCACCGCCTTGCGGCCTGCCTTGACCTGCTCCAGGAAGGACTGTTTGGCATAGAGCAACAGGTCGATCGGCAGCAGCTTCTCGTCCAGCAATTGACGGGCCACGTCGATGTCGTCATCGCTCAGGCCGAAGCCCATCTCCGAGGCCGTGGTTTGCCCATTGGCCGTCCAGAGGGCCACGGCCTTGCCCACCCCCTGGCGAATCTGGGCCGGGGTGAGGGGCGGCTTGGCCGCCAGCACCGCAAACACCGGCGCTTCGGCAATGTGACCGCTGGGCTCGCTGCTGCCCGGCTTGCGGGAAATCACCCCGCCGGCCGGATCCTTGCTGTTGGCACTCCAGCCCATCTGTTTGAGCAGTACGGAGTTGATCGATCCCTGGTGGCCGGAGCCGTCCTGCACGAACACCGGCCGGCTGTTGCTGACGGTGTCGAGTTCCTCCTTGGTGGGGTGCCGGTTTTCGGCGAGCTGTTCCGCCCGGTAGCCCATCCCCTCCACCATCACGCCCTCCGGCAGGGTGGCGGCGTGGGCCTTCATGCGCCCCAGCAGTTCCGGGATGCTCTTCACACCGATCAGGTCGGCATTAAGGAGGCTGTGGCTGGCCAGCACCAGATGGCCGTGGGCATCGATGAAACCAGGCAACAGGGTGCGGCCGGCCAGGTTCACCTGGCGGGCACCGCCACCGGCCGCCTTGATCGCCCCGGCTAGGGGCCCCACATAAAGGATGCGCCCGCCTTGCTCCACCAGCGCTTCCACGTAGGCCGGCGATGGTCCGGCCATGGTGAGGATGTCGCCGCCGCTGTAGAGGGTGGCGGCGGGCTTGGGCTGCGCTGCTGCTGCCACCGGCATGGTGGTGGCAGCGATCAGGCCGAAGGCAACGCCAAGGCCGGCGGCCCTGAGGGCAGGCGCAAACGGGTGGGGCATGGACGCGACGCTTGGGGTGCACCATCGCCAACGTAATGCGGTCTGGAGGGTGTAAAGCACAACTCACTGCAGGATGGCGGCCTTCAGGACGGCTGGGCTGGCTGTGGCGAATCGCGGCGCCAGTTGCGATCATCCGGCGGTTCTCCCCATCCTTTGCCTGGTGAACCTGGTCTGCGCTGCTCCGGCCCTGCCCATGGCCCGCCAGGCCCTCCCCCCGCCCGGGCGGAGGTGCTACCAGCCCAGGATGTCCAGTCGGCGCTGGCGTTGCCGGGTTGCCGCACTGCCCTGGGGGTGTCCGCCACCGAGCCAGCCCAGCAGCTGCTGAGCACCAATCCCAACCTGGCGGCGCAAGTGGCCACCACGCCCGCCTGCCGTGTTCCGCACAACGCCCTCAGCCGCCTCGAACGGCTGGAGCAGGAGCTGGCGGCCTCCCGACAGCGCATCGCCGCCCAGCAGAGCCAGCTGGCCGCCGAAAACGCCCGCCAGGACGCCCTCGCCGCGGACCTGGCCCATTTGCGCGCCCAGCTCACCGGTCAGCCCCTCACCCCTGGCGTTCCTGCGGTAGCGGCCAGTTCAGCCGAGCTCCCGACAGCGGGTTCTGTCCACTACACCCCCGGCAAGGGCTTCAGCCTCCAGGCCGGCGGCTCCAGCCTGCGGCTCTGGGCCGAGGCCAAGCTGCTGGGCTTCTCCAGCAGTCGCTACACCTTCAACCCCGGTCAGCCCCTGATCGTGAGCCCGAAGGATCCGGCCGCCTCCTACGACCTCTCGGCTCAGCAGAGCATGGTGTACGCGGCCTTCCGCGGGCCGAAGTGGGGCTCATGGACCCCTGGCGCCTTTGCCCTCTTCTGGCTGCAGGACAACCTGCTGGCCGAGGGTTACAGCTTCACGCCGGTGGTGCTCTATGGCGACATCGGCAATGGCGCCTGGCGGGTGGCCGCCGGCCAGAACTTCGAT
>JBILEP010000024.1:0-13222 GCA_044352045.1 Cyanobium sp.
GCTCCGGTTGGCGCAGCAGCGGTGCGGCCTCGGTCTCCGGCCTGGCCGCTCCGCTCAACCGCCGTATTGCCAGCCCGTGCTGGCCAGCTCCAGGGCGTCAGCATCGCGGAGCAGCACCGCGTTCTTCACCTCCCCCACGAACACGGTGTGATCGCCGTGGGCCACCTGCCCCACCAGCTCGCACTCCACCGCCCCCAGGGCGGCGTCGAGGATCGGCAGCCCCAGGGCGCCGAGCTGGAAGGGGGCGGCGTCGAAGCGCCCGCCGATCGCCTGCTGGGGTTTGAAGAACACGGCGGCAAGGTCCTTCTGGTCAGCGGGCAGCACGTTCAGAGAGAAGCGGCCCGTGCGCTGGATGATGGCGTTGCTGGTGGAATCGGCCCGCACCGCCATCACCACCAGCGGCGGCTCAAAGGATCCCTGGGTAACCCAGCTGGCCGTGAAGCCGTTCACCTGATCCCCCTCGGTCACCCCGCAGATGAACACCCCATGGGGGATCTTGCGTAGCAGGATCTTCTTGGCGGCAGCGGCTTCGGGGGCGAGGGCCATGGCGGGCGGGGAGAGATGGGCTCGACTGTAGGAAGCGGCTCCGAGGAGGGTGGACCAAGCCCATAGGCTGGCCCGATGCGCGCCCTCTACCCCGGCAGTTTCGACCCCCTCACCCTCGGCCACCTCGACCTGATCGAACGGGGCTCCCGCCTGTTCGGCGGTCTGGTGGTGGCGGTGCTTCGCAACCCCGCCAAGCAGCCAGCTTTCCCCCTGGAGCGGCGTCTGGAGCAGATCCGAACCGCCACCGCCCACCTGGCGGGTGTGGAAGTGGCCAGCTTCGACGGCCTGACCGTGGCCTTCGCCCGCAGCTGCGGCGCCGCGGTGATCCTGCGCGGCCTGCGCGCCCTGAGCGATTTTGAATTCGAGCTGCAGATCGCCCACACCAATAAGTCACTGGCCCCTGACCTGGAGACCCTGTTCCTCGCCACGGCCGTGCCCCACAGCTTTCTGAGCAGTTCGGTGGTGAAGGAGGTGGCCCGCTTCGGCGGCGATGTGGCCCATCTGGTGCCGCCAGTGGTGGCGGCGGACCTCGCGAGGCTCTTTAATCGTTCATCCCCAGATGCCTGACATGTCCGAGGTCCGCATCACCGTGCTCGATCAGCTCGACCAGCTGGAGGAGATCGTGCTCGACGGCAGCCGGATCCCCTTCAGCGGAGGCCGGCTGGTCAACGAGCAGGACGCCATCGAAATGATGGACGCCCTGCGGGAGGCCCTGCCCCTCCAGATCACCCAGGCCGACGAGCTGATCCGACAGCGGGAGAGCTTCGTGGAAAAGGCCCGCCAGCAGGCGGAGGAGATCGTCAGCCAGGCGCGGCGCGAGCGGGAACAGCTGATCAGTGCCGCTGCGATCCACCAGGAAGCGGAGCGTCAGGTGGGTGCGCTGCGGGAGCAGGCGCGCCAGCAATGCGAGCAGATGTTGCTGCAGACCCGCCAGCAGGTGGCCCAGGCCGAGCAGGAGCATCAGAGCCGCATGGCCCAGATGGAGCAGCAGTATGCGGGCCGCCGCCAGCAGCTGGAGCAGGAAGCGCAGGCCCGTCGCCAGCAGCAGGATCAGGAGGCGGCCGAACGCAACCGCCAGTTGGTCGAGCAGCATGAGCGCGCCCGCCAGCAGGCCAAGCAGGAGCTGGACGCCATCCGCCAGGAAGCTCTGCGCCTGCAGCGGGAAAGCCAGGCGGAAGCGGAGCGCCTGCACAGCGACGCCCTCCAGTTCGGCAAGCAGACCCAGCAACAGTGCGAAACCCTGGTGACCCGCACCCGCCAGGAGGCCGCCACGATCCAGGAGGGGGCCAACCGCTACGCGGAGCAGGTGCTTGGTGAGCTGGAGGTGCGGCTCAAGGAACTCAGCCAGGTGGTACTGGGCGGTCGTCAGGAGCTGGGCAGGCTGCAGGGCCAGGATCTGGCGGCGTCCCGCCCCACTCCCTCAGGGGACACCCTTTCCCCCTCGCCGGCCCGGCGAGCGACGAACCGCTTGCGCCGGGCGGTGGGGCGGGGCATGGCCAGCTGAGCGGCCTGCCCCTTCTCCTTTGCTCATCAACTTTGCTCATCAACATTCAGGGCAGAGCAACTCCTAGCTCCCCTGCGGATCCCACCGCTCCGCAGAGCCCCACGTTCTGCACCTGGCGCAGGATTGAGCCGATGGTCTGATTCGGAGCACCGGCTCCGTTGGAGATCGCGCTGACAAAGCGGGGGCCATCGCTGGTGCGCAGCACACCGCTGATCGCCCGGACCCCTGTGAGGGTTCCGGTCTTGGCAAACAGGTTGCCATCCAGGGAGGTGCCATTGAAGAGGTGGCGCAGGGTGCCGCGCCGACCCGCCACCGACATCGAGGCCACGTAGTTGCGGGCGTAAGGGTGCTGGTTCATGCGCAACAGCAGGGCGGCCAGGAAACGGCTGGTGAGCCGGTTGGCGCGATCGAGGCCACTGCCATCGAAGATGCGGACCCCCTCCATCGGCAGCCCCTGGCGGCTGAGCCAGAGAGTTTCCAGCTGGGTGGCCTGCGCCAGATCCCAGGTGCCAGCGGCGGCGCGCAGCAGCACCTCGGCGGTGAAGTTGTGGCTCTCGGTGTTGGCCAGGCTCAGCAGGCCGTGCATGTCGATGGAGGGTTCCTCGTGGATCAGCACCGCGTCACCGGCGAGCGGCATCCGGGCCGGAACCATCACCAGCTGCGCTTGGCCGCCCTCCTGGGCCACCGACCGCTGCAAGAGGCTGCGCAGGCGCGCCGGCGGGTTGGTGACCGCTTCGTCGATCACGTTGCTGGTGATCGCCAGGCGGGTGACCGGTGCGCCGTAGGAGGTGGTGCGATCCGCCCAGTGCCAGCCCTGGGGCCACCAGTTGCCGGACTCCTCCTCGGCCAGCTCAAGGCGCACCACACCGGGGGCAGGGCCGCCGCCACCGCCGGACTGGAGAGCCAGCTTGGCGAAGCGCTGCAGCTGGGGCACCGCCAGATCCGGATCCCCCGAGCCCACCAGGCGAAAGTTGCCGTTGGGTAGCCGCCACAACTGGGTGGCCAGGCGATAGTCCGGTCCCAGGCGATCAAGGGCGAAGGCGGTGCTCAGCAGCTTCTGATTCGAGGCGGGCACCCGCGGCCGGATGCCGTTCACGTCCGCCAGCAAACGCCCGCTGCCATCAGCGACCGTGACGCTCCAGACGGAGGTTTCGCCGCCGAGCACGGCGAGCAGCCGCTGCTGCAGGGACGGGCAACTGACCTGGCTCTGGAGAATCGGAGCTCCGGAGGGGGGCGGCAGCTCCGGCAGGGAGGCGGTGGGGGCTGTCGGCAGGCCGCTGTTCGCCGGCAGGGCGGGCGTTCGGGTCGCCAGCGCCGTGGCCTGGGCCGCTCCGCCAGGCAGGGCCAGACCGACCGCCAGCAGCAAGGGCAGCCAGCGGCGAGTGCCGGCGTGGCTGAACAACTGGGGATCCGCCATCTCAGGAGCCTCCCAGGCGCAGATCGCTGACGGTGCCGTTGAAGCGGTAGTTGCTGCCCTCCAGTTCGACCGGCGCGCCGATCTTGAGGGTGGCGTTGCCCAGCACCACCCCGCCCTCGGCCTTACGGCCCTCGCCGCTGAGCACGTAGCGGCCATCGAAGGTGCTGAAGGTCTTCTGGTTCGGGTCGGGGGCGCTGACGACGCGGCCGTCGGGGGTGAGGATGGAAAGGCGGCGCTGCAGCGGGATGATCCGCACGATCCGCACGGAGCCATGGGGCTGGTTGCGGATCACGAACTTCACCTTGCCCTCCTTCTCCGCACTCGCCATCAGTGAAGCGGGATCAGCAACGGGCTCACCACGCACATCGACCGTTACCGTGAGGGTCTGGACGTCGCCGGTGGCCCGGGCCACGGCGTTGCTGAGCTTGGGGCTCCAGATCACGCCCACCGCGGCGAGCAGGACGGCGGCGGCAGCACCCAGGTCCACCAGGGACCAGGAGCGGGAGGGGGAGTCGCTGGCCATGGGGATCCAGAAGTCGACGAAGTGTACGCAGAGCCGGCCGGCGAAACCAGCCGTCTCAGCGCTGCAACCCTTCGATCAGTTGCCCCAGGGAGCGCAGACCAGCCGCGGCACCGGCCTCGCCAAGGGCCTCCGCCTGCTGCTCGCCATCCGGTTTCTGTTCAAAGCTGGCCACCAGGCGGAAGCCATCGGGATCGAGGCGATACAGCTCCCAGGGATCGGGGAATGCGCGCCGCAGGGCGCTGGCAGCCATTGGAATCAGGGCGTAGGCGGGCCGCCAGAGGGCAAGGAACCCCTTGCGTCGGGCCCGGGCGACGCTGCCGATGCCCACCGCCGCGTCCTCCAGGTTGGGGTTGAGCAGCACCAGCGGCCCCCGATGCTGGCCGCAGAGGCGCTCCACCGGCTCGTAATCCGCCTGCCCCGGAGCCACCAGCAACAACAGCCCTTCGCTGCCCCCCTCCCCCTGCTGACGGATCTGATCGCTGAAGCTGCCGATCAGGCTCGCCAGGGCGGGGGCGTCGCGACAGGCGAGGGCGGCGGCGCCGGCGTCGGGGAAAAGCAGCCGCAGCTTGGCTTGTCCCGATCCGAGGGCCTCGGCCAGGCGCAGGGCCACGGGCAAGATCCGCAGGCCTTCGAAGCGCAGCTCCACGCTCCAGTGGCCCGCCGACTCCACCGCCAGGGCGGCCCGCAGGCAAGCCAGCAGTTCGCTTTCGGCGGCGCGCAGATCGGGCGGCAGCATGGGGCCTGGAGATCAGATCGGCAGGGCCGACCCTAGGCGCTGCCCCACCGCCCCGGGACTCAGCCGACGGGTTCGCCGGCCATCACCCGCATCCGGGCCCGCTCCAGGGCGGCCGGCACCCCCTCCAATTCGGCGGCGTTGAGCCAGTGGCCCAGGCTCAGCCGAAGGCCCGTGGCGGCCTCGTGCTCGTCGTAGCCCATCGCCAGCAGGATCGGGCTGGGGGCGAGACCGTAGGGGTTGGCCCCCCGGCCGCTGCTGCAGGCCGAGCCGCTGCTCACGGCGTAGCGCTGCTGCCACATGGTCTGCACCAGGCGCCGGCCGGAGAGGGGCCGGCCACTGGGGGTGGCCATCAGCAGGCTGATGTGATGGGGCAGCCGCGCCCCCGGCACGGCGGGCTCCGGTCCGCTGAGCCGTACCCCCGGCAGGGCCAGCAACCGCGCCAGTAACGCATCGCGCAGTTCGCCGATCGGATCGATGCCGCCATGGAGGCGCAGGCGGTCGTCGGCCAGCTCCAGGGCTCGGGCGAAGCCGGCCACCAGCGCCACCGGCTCGGTGCCGCCCCGGCGACCCCCCTCCTGGCCGCCACCGCCAATGATCGGCGTGAGTTTGAGGCCGGAGCGCACCAGCAGGGCGCCGACGCCCCGCGGACCCTGCAGCTTGTGGGAGGCGCAGCTGAGCAGATCCACCGGCAGGGTGGCGAAGTCGACCGGCAGGTGCCCCGCCACCTGCACCGCGTCGACGTGCAGCAGAACGCCCGCCTGGCGGCACATCGCCCCGATCGTCTCCACCGGCTGGATCGTGCCCACCTCGCTCTGGCCCCAGATCAGGGACATCAGTCGGGTGGGGGGCTCCAGCAGGCGCCTCAGGGCTTCCAGATCGATCACCCCGCTGCGGTCAACAGGCAGTTTGCGCACCTCCCAGCCCCGCAGGCGCAGCATCTCGGCGGCGGCGACGGTGGCAGGGTGCTCCACGGCCGAGATCAGCAGCCGACCCGGCTCCAGCGGGCCGGCGGCCCCCAGCAGGGCGGTATGGATCGCCTCACTGCCCCCGGAGACCAGCAGCACTTCAGCCGCCTCCGCCCCCAGCACCCGGGCGATGGTCTGGCGACTGCGCTCCAGGCGCTCGGCGGCCGCCAGGCCGAAGCCATGGGTGCTGGAGGGGTTGGCCCAGGCTTCATCGTTGGCGGCCGCCATGGCCGCCAGCACCTCCGCGGCCGGCGGCGTGGTGGCGCAGGCGTCGAGGTAGATCGCCATGTCAGGTCCTGTTCTCCAGGTCGCGCAGAATCCGCTCGCGGCTGCGGGTCTCGGCGGTGTTGGTGGCGATCTCCACCAGTTCGTCGAGGGAGCGGCTGCCAAGCAGGGCCTCCACCCTGGCACGCGCCTCGGCGCTGGGGCAGTTGTCGGGTTGGCGGCAGCCTTCCACGCAGGCGGTGGAGCAGTCGATCGCCTCCAGGCCGCCGCCTACCGCCGTGGCGGGCGCGGGTTCAGGGGAGGTGGCTGCCGCCATCGGGTCCTGGCCCTCCACCAGCAGACCCTCCAGCAGGGACGGGGCCACCACCGCGTCGAACACCGGTTCGGCAGGGCCCCTCATCAGGACGGGGCTGCCCAGACCCCCCCAGTGGATCTGCAGGGCGCCTCCTGGAAGGTCGACGCGGGCCGTGGCCTCACTCAGCCCCAGAAGCCGGCAAGCCACCAGGGTGGCGCAGGCCCCCGTGCCGCAGGCGAGGGTGGGACCGGCGCCCCGCTCCCAGACCCGCATCACCAGGTGATCCGGAGCAAGCACCTGGACGAAGTGCACGTTGGTGCGGGCGGGGAAGGCGGGGTGGTGCTCCAGGGCGGGCCCCAGGCGCTCGAGATCGACCGCCGCCAGGTCCGCCACCGGGATCACCACATGCGGGTTGCCCATGCCGGCCGCCGCCACCGTCAGCCGTCGCCCCTCCACCTCCAGCTCTCCCTCGGGCAGGCCGTGGGGACCCGGCGCGAGGGTGGTGGGCACCTGGGAGGGCTCCAGGACTGGGGGGCCCATGTCCACTTCGATGGCGCTGTCCTCCATCAGCTGGGGCACGATCCGGCCCGCCAGGGTCTCCACCTGCCAGCGGCGGCCCGGTCCATCGCCATCACTGTCGGCCAGGAAGCGCGCCAGGCAGCGGATGCCGTTGCCGCACATCTCCGGCTCGCTGCCATCGGCGTTGAAGATGCGCATGCGCAGCTCGCCCCCCTGCTGGGGAGGCAGCGCCAGGATCACGCCGTCGCCACCAACGCCGAAGCGCCGGTCGCAGAGCTGGCGCACCGCCGCGGGGGTGAGGCCGAAATCGCCGCTGGCAGTGGCTGCGAGTCGGCCGTCGAGGATGAGGAAATCATTGCCGAGACCCTGATATTTGCTGAAGGGAAGCACCGCCCTAACCTGAACAGCTGGCTCGATCCTATGCAGAGCTTGCCCGCGTATGCAGAGCTACTTCGAGCGTCGAGGCCCGCGACTTGACACCAGCCTCCCCAGTGTCCGCCATGTGCAGGAGCTGATCCGCTCCCGCACCATGGTGAGCATCCAGACGGTGGGCAACTTTGAACTGGCCGGCACGATCCAGTGGCAGGACAACCAGTTCCTCGCCCTCCGCCAGGACGCCGACCAGCCCCTTGTGCTGATCAACCGCGACGCGGTCCTGCTGCTGCGAGCCCTCCCCTGAGATCGCGGCGCCGCCCGGGCCCGCTGTGGCACGATCGCCTCCAGCACCATGGCCCCGCGCCCCTGCCGTGAGCGAACCCTCCCGTTACGAGCCCGCCGCGATCGAGGCCCGCTGGCAGCGGCGCTGGCAGGAGCTGCGCCTCGACGCGACGCCGGATGGCAGCGATGGGCGTCCTCCCTTCTTTGCCCTCTCGATGTTCCCGTACCCGTCGGGGACCCTGCACATGGGCCATGTGCGCAATTATGTGATCACCGATGTGATCGCCCGGCTGCAGCGGTTGCGGGGCCATGCCGTGCTCCATCCCATGGGCTGGGATGGTTTCGGGTTGCCCGCAGAGAACGCGGCGATCGAACGGGGCAGCGATCCGGCCGAATGGACCGACCGCAACATCGCCCAGATGCGCGCCCAGTTGCAGCGCCTCGGCCTCTCGATCGACTGGGACCGGGAGGTCGCCACCTGCCACGCCGACTACTACCGCTGGACCCAGTGGCTCTTCCTCCAGTTCCTCGACGCCGGCCTGGCCTACCGCAGCGAGGCGCTGGTGAACTGGGATCCGGTGGATCAGACCGTGCTCGCCAACGAGCAGGTGGATGGCGAAGGCCGCTCCTGGCGCTCCGGCGCCCTGGTGGAGAAGCGGCGGCTGCGGCAGTGGTTCCTGCGCATCACCGCCTATGCGGGCGAACTCCTCGATGACCTGCCCAAGCTGGAGGGCTGGCCGGAGCGGGTGCGCACGATGCAGGCCAACTGGATCGGTCGCTCCACTGGCGCGGAGCTGCAGTTCTCCCTGCTGAACGCCGACGGACAACCCACCGGTGAGAGCCTCACCGTGTTCACCACCCGGCCGGAGACCGTCTACGGCGCCAGTTATGTGGTGCTGGCGCCGGAGCATGGGCTGGTGGACTCCCTCACCAGCGCCGGCCAACGCCAGGCGGTGACGGCCTTCATCGATCGGGTCAGCCGCCAGAGCGAACAGGAGCGCACCGCCGAGGACCGTCCCAAACGGGGGGTGCCGATCGGCGCCCACGTGCGCAATCCGGCCAACGGGGAGGTGATCCCCCTGTGGATCGCCGATTACGTCCTCGCCGACTACGGCACCGGCGTGGTGATGGGGGTGCCCGCCCATGACCAGCGTGATTTCCTCTTCGCCCGCCAGTACGAGCTGCCGGTGCGGCAGGTGATCATCCCGGAAGGCAGCGACGAGCACGCCTTCGAGGGCGGCGCCTGGCTCGAGAGCGGCGTGATGATCCACTCCGGCCCCTACGACGGCCTGCCCTCATCGGAGGCGAAGCATCGCCTCGTGGCTGATGCCGAGGCCGCCGGCTGGGGCCGGGCCCGACTCCAATACCGTCTGCGTGACTGGCTGATCTCCCGTCAGCGCTACTGGGGCTGTCCGATCCCCGTGATCCACTGCCCCAGCTGCGGGGTAGTGCCCGTGCCCGATGAGCAGCTGCCGGTGCGGCTGCCCACCGGACTACGCCTGGAGGGCCGGGGCGGCTCCCCGCTGGCGAAGCTGGAGGAGTGGGTGACGGTGCCCTGTCCCCACTGCGGCACGGCGGCCCGGCGGGAGACCGACACGATGGACACCTTCATGTGTTCCAGCTGGTATTTTCTGCGCTACGCCGATGCCCACAACGACGCATTGCCCTTCGAGCGCGCCGCGGTGGATCGCTGGTTGCCGGTGGATCAGTACGTGGGCGGCATCGAGCACGCGATCCTTCACCTCCTTTATTCCCGTTTCTTCACCCGGGTGCTGCGGGATCGGGGTCTGCTGGGCTTCGATGAGCCGTTCGCCCGGCTGCTCACCCAGGGCATGGTGCAGGCGATCACCTACCGCAACCCCCACACCGGCCGCTACGTGGCTCCTGCCGAGGTGGGCGACGTCAACGACCCGCGCGATCCGGTGGACGGCCAGCGGTTGGAGGTGAGCTACGACAAGATGTCGAAGTCGAAGCACAACGGCGTCGATCCAGGCGCTGTGATCGAGCGCTACGGGGCGGACACCGCCCGCATGTTCATCCTGTTCAAGGCACCTCCGGAGAAGGATCTGGAGTGGGAGGACGCCGACGTGGAGGGCCAATTCCGCTTTCTGCAGCGGATCTGGCGCCTGGTGGAGGGGGCCCTGGCCCGGGGGCTGAGCCTGGAGGGCCAGAGCGCCGAGGGCGATGCAGCGCCCGCCGAACTGACGGAGGCGGAACGGGAGTTGCGCCGTGCCGTGCACATCGCCATCCAGGAGGTGAGCGCCGACCTGCTGGGCTCCCTGCAGTGCAACACGGCGGTGTCGGAGTTGATGAAGCTGGCGAATGCCATGGCCACTCACCTGGAGGCCGTTGGCGTGCCGGTCGCCCGCGAGGCGCTGCGTACCCTGCTGCTACTCCTGGCCCCCTTCGCGCCGCACTTGGCCGAGGAGCTCTGGCAGCGGCTGCACGGCACCCCCAGCGATGCCCCCCAAACCGCGGCCGCCCCAACGAGGGAGGGAACCGCCTTCAACAGCGTGCATCGGCAGCGCTGGCCGCTGCTGGATGAGGCCGCGCTTCGGCGCGACACCATCCCGCTGGTGATCCAGGTCAAGGGCAAGGTGCGGGGCAGCCTGCAGGTGCCCGCCGATTGCGACGCCGCCACCTTGGAGCGCCTGGCCCTGGCCAGCGAGGTCGCCGAGCGCTGGCTGGAGGGGCGACCACCTCGACGGGTGATCGTGGTGCCCGGCAAGCTCGTGAATCTAGTGCCCTAGAGCCGGCGCACCCGCAGGCTCTCCGGTTCCCCCCACGACCCGCTTGCCCCGTAGCCGCGGGCGTTGGCGCAGAGGTGGCGCAGGCCCCAGTAGAGCGGCTCTGGACTGGGGAGGGCCAGCAGATCCTGGAGCTCGGCCAGGCTGCGTTCGCCGCCATCGGCCAGGGCCGCCTCCAGACGTCCCTGCAGCTCCAGCACCACGGCAGCGGCTTTCTTGCCGGCCTCCACCCCCGGCTGGTCGTAGGCGTTGATGTCCACCAGTTCGGCATAGAGGCCCACCGCCCGCTCGAACAGAGCGATCAGGGCCCCCAGGCTGCGGGCATCGAAACGCTCCAGGGTGATCGTCAGGCTCTGGCGACCCCCCTCGCTGAGGGCGGAGCGGGTGCCCTGCAGGAAGCCTTCGAGGAAATCCGCCGGCTGCTCCCCTGCCAGGGTTGGCACGTCCGCCGGGTCGTCGAGGGCCTCCAGGAAGGTCACAAAGTGGTTGTCGAGGCCGTCCCGCAATTGCTGGACGTAAGCGTGCTGGTCGGTGGAGCCCTTGTTGCCGTACACCGCCAGACCCTGGTGCACCACCTGGCCCT
Source organism: Cyanobium sp. (assembly GCA_044352045.1). GTDB lineage: Bacteria > Cyanobacteriota > Cyanobacteriia > PCC-6307 > Cyanobiaceae > Cyanobium. Next base: position 10,718 of record JBILEP010000024.1, read on the forward strand.
GGCGATCAAGCCGCTTGCCGAGACTCTCCATCACCAGCTGCTGGAGGTAGCGGCTGAACACCTCCAGCCGGTCGCGGTAGGGCAGCACCACCATGTCGCGCCGTCCCTGGCCATCGCCGGCCACGTGCCAGGCGGCCGCCAACAGGGCAGCCGGATTGTCCAGCAGCTCCGGAACCCGCGTCAGCCGGTCCATGGCGGCGGCGCCCGCCAGGAAGGCCCGCAGGTCCGCGCCGATCAGGGCGGCGGGCAACAGACCCACGGCGCTGGTGATCGACGTGCGACCCCCCACCCAATCGAACATGTCGAAGCGGCGCAGCCAGCCCTCCGATTCGGCCCGTTGATCCAACTGGCTGCCGAGCATCGTCACCGCCACGGCCTGCTCGCTCCAGGATCCCCCCGCCGCCTCCAGGCGGGCGCGGCTCTGCTCCATGCCCAGGCGCGGCTCCGGCGTTCCGCCGGACTTGCTCACCACAATCACCAAGGTGGTGGGCAGCCGCGACCCGAGGCTGGCCAGGGTGCGGCTGATGCCCTGGGGGTCGACGTTGTCGAGGAAGTGGAAGGGCAAGCCCACCCCCTCCCGTTGCAGGGCGCGGATCATCAGCAGGGGACCGAGCCCGGAGCCGCCGATGCCGATCCAGAGCACATCGCTGAAGCGACCCGCCGGCGCGGCCAGGCTGCCATGGGTCACCTCCTGGCCGAAGGTTTCGATCCGTTCGATCTCGGCGTCGATGTGGGCGGCGGTCTGGGGATCGGGGGCCAGCTCCGGCGCCCGCAACCAATAGTGGCCCACCATCCGCTGCTCATCCGGGTTGGCGATGGCGCCCCTCTCCAGGGCGCTCATTGCCGCGAAGGCCTGGGCGAAGCGCGGTTCCAGCGTCTGCAGATCTTCGGAACCCACAGCCATGCGGCTGATATCCAGCCAGAAGCCGAGCTCGCTGTCGTGCCAGAGCAGGGAGCGGAAACGCTGCCAGAGGCCAGCGGGATCCTGGCCGTCCAGCGGCGGAAGGGGGGGTATGGCCACAGCGTCGCCGCTCTTAGGCCATCAGACCGTATCCAGACGGGTCCCGGCTCGGCAAGCCGTTGGCGCTGTGTGTGGGCCAGCGGACGCACTGCGCGCCCCCCCGGTGAGGACCCGAAAAAGAACGTTAAGATCGGTAGCCTGGTTTGATCACCCGGTTTCTTCGTTCACGAACCTTTCTCCCCGCGGTCCGTGTCCCTGCGTCGCCGGTTCCCCGCTCTCTCTCGGATGTCCTGCCGACCGGGAGCCAAGATTTACGCGGCACCGCTGCTCGCGTTGCCCCTGTTGGTGGCGCTTCTGATTCCCCGCGTCACCTCGCCGGTGTTGGTGACCGATCCCGGCCTGCTGCAGAGCATGGGCAGCCACGGTGATGATCCCGGTGCCTACCCCAGTGAAGGTCTGCGGGCCGATCCCACCGACTTCAGCGCCGCCGAACTCCACGAGCTGCACCGCCGTTTTGGCGTGCACGGACCCCAGCCGCGCCTGGCCCAATTGTTCAGCGAGGGGCTCGACCAGTTCCAACCCCTGCGCTCCCATACCCTCTCCCGGCTGGAGGAGCTTCGTCCGGTGATCCTGCGGGAGTGCGCCCGCCATCGCATCAATCCGATGCTGGTCACCGCCGTGCTGTTCGACGAAATGCAGCACGCCAAACCCGGCGAGGGCGTTCCCCTGGCGGCCCACTCCGGCCTGTTCAGCACCCACGGTCCCGGTCAGCTGAGCCTTGGCGAGCTGGTCAAGCAGGGCCTCCTGCCCGAGGACGCCACCCCGGAGGAGCAGATGGTTGCCCGCGATCGCCTGCTCGACCCTGATGGCAACGTGGCGGTGCTGGTGGGCAAATTCGTGCGCTTGCGCCGCGAGCTCGGCCTGCCCAGCGGCCGCACCTTCAGCGCCAGCCGCTCCCCGCGCGATGCCAAGGCCCTGGCAACCCTCGCCTATCTCCACAACGGCAAGCTCGACTACCCCAACCGCATCCTGCGCCACATGCAGGACCCGGCCCTGCACGCGCTGCTCTACGGCAGCCGTCGCGAACCGATCAGCCCCCTGATCTAGAGCCCCCTTCCCTCAGCAGAGAACCCCGAGGCTGGCGAGGCGGATCCCCAGCTCCTTCCAATCCAAACTGCGGGGATCCGCCCTTGCTCCGCCCAGGTCCACATGGCGGTGGGTAGTGATCGACCGCGGCGAGATGCGGAAGCGGCGAATCCAATCCGCCAGCACCAGGGCGGCGGCGTCGTACTGGGCAGCGGTGTAGCCGCTGTGCTCCCCCTCCTCATCCTCGCCATCCTCGGGGGTTTCAAGGCTCAGGTGCAGGGCGAAGTTGTTGATGGAGCCGCCAACCGCCGGGTTGGTCACCGCCCACTGGCCGTTGAAGGCGGAGTAACCAGCACCAAAGGCCCGCCGCTCCGCCGGCACGGTCTCCACGATCTCGCCGTTCAGTCCAACCCGGGTGTGATAACTGACCTGGTCCTCATCCCGCGGATGGGGAGTTT
>JBILEP010000236.1:0-3912 GCA_044352045.1 Cyanobium sp.
GCAGTCGCTCCCGCAGGGCTGCCGCTCCCTCTGCCCGCAGGAGCTCATCGGGATCGCTCCCGTGTGGCAACGCAAGCACCGCCAGCTCGAACTGGTTAGCAATGAGCATGGGCCGCAGCTCGGCGATCAGCTTGCCGGTGGCCTTGAGCCCCGCCTCGTCCGCATCGAAGGCCACCACCAGCCGCTGCATCCCTGCCCGCTGCAGGGCCTGCCGTTGCCCTGGCGCCAAGGCGGTTCCCATGGCGGCGACGGCCCGGGGGAAGCCGCCTTGATGCAGCTGGAGCACATCGAGCGGACCTTCCACCAGCAGCGCCTCACCGGAGCGGCGGATGGCAGCGGCGGCCATATCGAGGCCGTAGACGAGCTCGCTTTTGCGGAACAGCACATCCGCCGTGGTGTTGCGGTATTTGGGCTCCTCGCCGCTGAGCGAGCGGCCACAGAAACCGCAACAGCGGCCCTGGCCGTCGCGGATCGGCAGCATGAGCCGCCGGCCATTGAGCCCCAGCCCCCAGGCCTCCACGGTGGCCGCCGTGAGCCCCCGCTGGGCCAGGAACGTCGCGGCCGGCCCCTGTCGCGCGAGATCGGCCACCAGGGCGGCATGAAACCGCCGCTGCTGCTCGTGGCGTTGCCCGAGAAGTCGCTGGCGCTGCCGCCGCTCCGCCTCCGCCCTGGCCGCCGCCTGCGGGTCCTGCTCGGGAAGGGGGATGCCATAGCGCTGGGCCAACGCCTCCACCGCCTCCTGGAAGCTCAGGCCCTGCTGGTCCTGCAGCCAGCCGATCGGATCCTCCCCCCGGTCGCACACGAAGCACTTCACCCGGTTCAATCGGGTGCTGACCGTGAGGGACGGGCTGCGGTCGTTGTGCCACGGGCAGAGGGCAAGGAAACCTGTGCCGGAGCGCTTGAGCGCGCCGGTGGGGAACAGGTCCTCGATGCGGGCCCGCTGGCGCACCGCCTCCAACAGGGAGGGGGAGAGGGTCATCGGCGGCGGGGCCGGTGACGCGGCGCTCTGCTCTGCCCATCCTCCGCACTGCTGCCTGGGCTGCTGCCTGCGCTGATGCCATAGCCGCCGCTGTCGATCGCACTCACCTGCGCCTCCACGCCCGGATAGAGCGCACTGCCGACAAAGGCGACCCGCGCCTCATCCGCCTCCAGGAAGCAATGGGCACGGTCGATGCGGATCAGGGTGCGGCTCAGATCGCCGTCATGGAGCTGGCCGTGGCGGAACTTGCCGTGGTGCACCTCCAACACCCCCCGCGCCGGCCGCACGCCCTCTGGGGTCTTGGGGCGCTCCAGCAGCCAGACGGCGGAGGCATAGCGCTCCAGCTCCGAGGTGCCGGCCAGGTGGGAGACATCCGGAGCGCTGCTGCCGTAGGCGCCCCGGTTGAGCTGGGCGACGACCAGGATGTCGATCTCACAGCGTCCGGCGAGTGCCTTGAGGGCCATGGCGCGGGCCGCCAGCTCGGCGGTGGTGTTCGGCCCAAAGCCGGGGCTGGAGCCCATGGCGTGGAAGTGATCGAGCACCACCACCGAGAGCTCCGGATGGGCCGCCTTGGTGTCCTCCACCAGGGCGCTGATCTCCTCGACGCTGGCGGCTGGCGGTGGACATCCTGCGGGCGTTCCTGCTGGATCTGCGCAGCCAGTTCCGGCTGGAGGTCTACGGGATCACCGGCAACGAAAGCCGCGCGGGCAAGGAGCTCGGCTGGAGCGATGAGCTGGCCACCGACAGCTACGACCTGATGATCTACGCGATCCTGCGGCGCGGCTTCTGCGGGGCCAGGGGCAAAGGAGCGAGCAGCAAGGGCGCCAAAGGCAATGACATCCAGTTCTGCGGCTTCCAGGCCAACGAGCTGCTCTTCCAGGTGCTGGGCCACACCTTCCTCTGCCTGCACGGCCACCAGATCGGCGCGAACCTGCAGAAGAGCGTGCAGGAGATCACCGGCAAATACGCCGCCCGCGGCATCACGGTGGACTACACGCTGTTCGGCCACCTGCACGCCACCGCCATCGGCGACTACCACGCCCGCAACGCCTCGCTGGTGGGCAGCAACGCCTATTCAGAAGCGGGCCTGAACTTCTGCAGCAAGGCCGCCCAGAACGTGCACATCGTCACCGCCGGCTCGATCGATGGCCTCAAGGTGGACCTGCAGGACACCACCGGCATCGAGCCCTATCCATTCGTGAGCGAATGGGAGGCCTACGCACCCAAGAGCGAAAGCAAGCTCCACCAGGGGGCGGTGGTGTTCCAGGTGGTGGTCTGATGGCACGCACACATTTCCCGGGCCGGGGATCTGCGGAGGGCGCTCAGGCCCAGCCTTCGGCCTCGCTGTTGGCGGCGATCGATGGGCTCAGCCAGGCGGTGACGCTCCTGACGGAGCAGCTCGCTCCAGCGGAGCCCCCGCCACCATCACCCGGCGCGGGAACGGGCCGCCACCTGCGGGTGGTGCCCCACCGGAGCCACCGGGGCCGCGGCCACCATGCGCTGCCCATCGAGCAGCTTCCGGTCTCGGCCCTGCGGGCTCGGCTGCGGCGGGCGCCGATCGATCGCACCTCCCTGCCGGCGCCGATCGAATACCTGCGCCAGGCCGAGCTGATCGAGGCCCTGCAGCAGGTGGAGAACTTGCAGGGCGGTGGGGGAAGGCCGTGAGAAGCTCCTGCGCCAACCCCTGCCGCAGCCGGCCCCAGCCGCCACCACTCCCGCACTCCCGCCCGCGATGCGGCCGGCCGCGGCGAGTCCCACTGCCAGGCCACCGCCCTGCCCATGGAGCGGCCTGCCACCGTCTCAGGGCCCATCACCAGCGCGACGCCCTGGTGCGGCAGCACCTGCCCCTGGCCGATCAGCTCGCCGCCGGCTTCCACCGCCGCTACGGCGATCTGGTGGAGCTCGACGACCTGCGCCAGGAAGCACGGCTGGAGCTGGTGCGGGCCGCCGCCCGCGCCCATGGGCCCCAGCCGGAGCCGTACCTGCGCCATTGCATCTCCGGCGCGTTGCGCCATCACCTCCGCGATCGCGCCTTGCTGGTGCGCCTGCCCGCCAAGCGGCGTGACGCGGCGCCCTGGAAGCACGTCAGCCTTGATGTGGTGGCACCAGGGGAGGAGCACCCCAGGCTGGAGCAGCTGGTGGCCGCGGCACCGCCCGAGCAGGGCGAGGAGGCCCTGGCCCCGGAGCTGGAGGCGCTGCTGGCTGCGATGCCCGAGCCACAGGCCCAGGTGCTTCGCCTCACGGTTCTGGAGGGCTGGTCGCTGCGGCTGACGGGGATGCACCTGGGCGTCTCCCCGATGACAGTACGGCGGGCGCAACGGCTGGGGCTGGAAGCGTTGCGGGTGGGGCTGAGGGGCATGCAGATCGCAGGTAAAGCCTCACGCTGATTCAGGAGTAGGGCCTTCATCTGCCGCAAGCAGGGACTCGAGCTTGGCCTGGATAGCGTCTTCTGAGAGCCCCATGGATTGGAGCAAGGTGATGTACTTTCCACGAATTGCTCCCAAGTAGGGATGCTCATGGCCTTGCTTGGAAAAGGCAAGAAGAATCACCAGGGCCCTCTTCATCAGCGGCTCGGCTTCTGTTAGCCGGTTGGAGGCCTGCAGCACAGTCGCCTGTTTTTTGAGGATGGCGGCCACTAGGGGATGATCGGGCCCGTAGCTGGCCTCAGCGATCGCCAGCCCCCGCCGCAGCAGAGGCTCTGCCTCCACTAGCCGGTTGGTGTCCAGCAGCAGCAGAGCCAGGTTGTTGAGGGCATTAGCAACCGCTGGATGATCGGGCCCGTAGCTGGCCTCAGCGATCGCCAGCCCCCGCCGCAGCAGAGGCTCTGCCTCCACTAGCCGGTTGGTGTCCAGCAGCAGCCGAGCCAGGTTGTTGAGGGCATTAGCAACCGCTGGATGATCGGGCCCGTAGCTGGCCTCAGCGATCGCCAGCCC
>JBILEP010000344.1:0-2748 GCA_044352045.1 Cyanobium sp.
CTGGATCCCCTTGCACTCCGTTCTGCACACTGACAGTGAGGCCTGCAGGCCCTGGGAACGGGCTGAGCCTTTGCCACCAGTCGCCGGATCCGGCGTCGCCTTGGTTTGTGCACAAGGATCGGCTGGGTAAGCGCGGAGGCTCCGCCTTAACCGATCCGCCGACCGCCACAATCAACGATGATCAGATCAAAGAAGTCTTCGTTGAGGTAGGTGTGCTTGAACTTGATCTCCAGGCGGGCTTCAGGATCCGATTGGCAGACCGTCACGGCCGCGGCCCAGACAACATCAATACAGCCCTTGCCATCCGATGTGGCCCCGAGGGAGTTGGGGTAGCGGCCGGGTGGCGTCTGGTTGGGGAAACTGGGTGAGACGATATGGGTGCACTGGATTGTGATGGCCATGTTGGGCCGAAAACCACAATGGGTGATTCGTAGCCCCTCAGGCCCGAAGGGAAGATCATCACGAAGCAAGCGCAAGCGACGCAGCAGGGTGAGTAGACGGTGAAAAACAAAGGAAATGGAGGTCTTGAATCGAAATTTTTTCGTTTGGAGGTTGGCCAAAAAATCAGGCTGCTATTAGAAAAACTCTAGTGGCCGCAGCGTCGCTGAGGCTCAGGCTGGACGGGGACGGGTATCCAGCGGGCACCCCAGCCTGATCAATGCAAGAATCGCAAAGAAATTCCGGATTCGTTCCCTCTGCCGATGGGCATCGACTTCCTGCTGGAACGGATCCGCGAGCGCCAGGCGGACGCCGCCAACCCGTCCTTGGCGATTGATTTCCAGGTGCAGCGGCTGCCCCTGGCCGGCCTGCAGGTGCTGGATCCCCGCCTGGTGCGCATCGCCCCTGGGTGCCGCAACGAAAGCCACCGCCATGCCCACGAATCGATTTTCGTGGTGCTTGCCGGCGAGGGTGAGCTGCGCATCGGCGCCGAGACGGTGCCCCTGAAAGCGGGTGATGTGGCCTGTGTGCCGCGCTGGCTGGTGCACCAGAGCCGCAACAGCTCCAGCAGCGAGGAGCTGCAGCTGCTGGCGATCACCGATTTCGGCCTCACCTCCGGGGTGCTGGGCGATTACGACCAGCGCACCCGCCTGAAGGGCGGCGGCGCCGATGCGCTCGTGAGCGCAGAAGAGGCTGTGGATGCGCTCACGGCCACCGCCCTGAACCACCGGGCGGTGCGCCATCCCTACCTGGCGGCCCTCGCGGATGGCACGCTCCCCGATCCGGCCTGGGCTTTGGCGGATTTCGCGCGCCAGTACCAGGGCTATGCGGCCCACTTCCCCCGCTACCTCACCGCCCTGATCTCGCGGCTGGAGAGCCCCGCCCACCGCCAGGCGCTGCTGGAGAACCTGATGGAGGAATCCGGCCAGTACGACACGGCGGAGCTGGAAACGCTGGCGGGGCTTGGCATCAAGGCGGAGTGGATCAAGGGGGTGCCCCATCCGCAGCTGTTCGAGCGCTTTTGCAGCGCGGTGGCCGGAGCGGACGGCGCCGCCGCGCCGGAGGAGCCGGAGGTGGTGGGTGCCCTGGCCCTGGGGATGCACAAGGCCCTGGCGTTGCGCGACAGTTTCTGGAGCTGGCTGCACGAGCGAGCCCTGCGGCGGAGGCCATGACGATCGACACCCGGGCGATGTATGAGGCGGCCGCGGGCGACTGGCGCCGCGATGAGCCGCTGCTGCTGAGCGATTTCACGGCGCGGGAGCGGGTGCTTGAGGTGCTGGGCGATGTGGGCGGGCTGCACCTGTGGGATCTGGGCTGCGGCGAGGGCTATGTGGGCCGCCGGCTGGCGGCGCTGGGTCCGCGGCGGATTGATGGCTTCGACCTCTCGGACGCCATGGTGGCGGCAGCCCAGCGCCAGGCCGGGGAGCTGGGGGCGGAGCGGGGCGGCCCGCTGCGCTACGCGGTGGCCGACCTGGCCGATCCGGCCCAGCTGCCGGAGGGTTCTTGCGATGGCGCGGTTGCGGTGTTCCTGTTCAACTACCTGCCCCTGGCGGCGACGGCCCGGGTGCTGGCGCACGTGCATGAGGCGTTGCGGCCGGGGGGATTGTTTCTGTTCACGGTGCCCCACCCCTCGCTCGCCTTCCTGCGGGGCCCGGAGCCGCCGTTTTACATGGACCCAGCGGGGCAGCCCTATCTCGGCAGTTCGGATCAGTGCTTCGAGGGCCGGATCTGGCGACGCGATGGCGTTGCCAACCCGGTGCGCTCGCTGCACAAAACGCTGGCGGATTATTTCCGGCTGCTGGCCGAGGCCGGTTGGCAGCGGCTGCCGCAGCTGGAGGAGCTGGGGGTAACGGAAGAGCAGATCGCGCTGGATCCGGAGTTTTTCGGGCCGCTGCGGGGTTTGCCGCTGCATCTGCTGTTTCTGCTGCGCCGATGAGAAGGCTGCACCGATGAGCGAAACCCCCACGCGATTCCTGGGCTGGCAGGCGGCGGATCTGGCGGGCGATGGGCGCTGGATTTTCGGCGCCGATCCCCGCCTGGCGGAAGCCGGGGAAAGGGAGCTGCAGGAGTGGCTGATGCCGGTGCGGCGGGAGCTGGAGCGGGGCTGGGGCGTGGCCTGGATCCGGGGGCTGGGCGAGCTGCCGGAGGATTCATTGCGGCGGCTGTATCTGGCGATCGGCCGAGCCATCGGCGAGCCGGATCTCACCTACGGCGAGCTGTACGACGTGCGGGACACGGGCGCCTCCCATCTGGAGCGGGCGATCCCGGTGTCCCAGACCCGGGCGGCCACCAGCATGCACACCGACAGTT
>JBILEP010000237.1:0-3895 GCA_044352045.1 Cyanobium sp.
GGCCGCTGAGCAGGGTGGAGAGGCCGGTGCCGCCGCCGATGGCCACGATGCTCGGCCCCCGGTTCAGGCGCCGCTGGGCCAGGAGGGCATCCACCAGCAGGGTGTCCTTTTCCGGGGCGAGGGCCTGCTGGATTGAGCCGAAGCTGCGGCTCTGGCCCAGCCAGATCAGGCCGGCCCCCACCAGCAGCACCACCGGGCCGGTGATGCCCCGGGGCAGCACCTGGGTGACGCGGGAGAGGCTCCACTTGAGCGCCTCCAGGCTCCAATAGATCGGCTGCAGGTCGGCCCAGATCGCCGCGCCGATCAGCAGGATCAGCAGCCCGAGGCCCGAGCTGACCATCCAGCGCTTCACCTCCAGGCCTGGCTGCAGCCAGCGGGCCGCCCGGCGCGAGCGACTCACCAGATCCTGCTGGCGGAGATCGCCGCGGCCCACCCAGCCCGGGCGATCCGGGGAACGGCGTGGCGGTGGGAATGGGGCGCCGGGGCCGCGGAGGGGCAAGGGGGGCGCGTGCGCAGGCAGCGGACAGTGCTGGAATCGTACGGATGACAGGAAGGGGGCGGCACGTCCGGGTGAACCTGGAGGGCTGGCCCCTCCCCTCCCCGAGACCCGCCATTTCCACCTCGCCGGCCCCCTCCCCAGCCAGCCCCGTTGCGGACATGCGGGGCGTGAGCATGCGCTGGAACGGCAAGAAACCGGTGCTCGACGGGGTGGACCTGGATCTCTGGGCCGGTGAACGGCTGGTGGTGGTGGGGCCCTCCGGCGCGGGCAAGTCGACGATCCTGCGGCTGCTGGCGGGGCTGCTGCTGCCCAGCTCCGGGGTGCTGCGGATCCACGGCGAGGAGCAGACCTACCTGCGGCTGGATCAACGCCACCCGCCGGATGTGCGCCTGGTGTTCCAGAACCCGGCCCTGCTGGCCTCCCTCACCGTGCGGGAGAACGTGGGCTTCCTGCTGTACCGCACCCGCGCCCTGCCGGAGCAGGAGATCCGGCAGCGGGTGAAGCGGGTGCTGGAGGCGGTGGGCCTCTATGGCATCGAGGAGCGGTTCCCGGGTGAACTGAGCGGCGGCATGCAGAAACGGGTGAGCTTTGCCCGCGCCCTGATCGACGACCCCACGAACGTCGGCGGCGGGGTGCCGCTCTTGCTGTTCGATGAGCCCACCGCCGGCCTCGATCCGGTGGCCTGCACCCGGGTGGAGGACCTGATCGTGCGCAGCAGCGAGATCGCCCAGGCCTCCTCGGTGGTGGTGAGCCATGTGATCAGCACGATCGAGCGCTGCGCCGAGCGGGTGATCCTGCTGTACGACGGCCGGTTTCGCTGGCAGGGATCGCTGAAGGAGTTCCGCGAAAGCGACAACCCGTACGTGGTTCAATTCCGGAGCGGTAGTCTGCAGGGTCCGATGCAGCCGGCCGAGCTCTGAGCCCATGCGCCGCAGTGTCCGTGAGGCTCTCGTGGGGTTCTCCCTGCTGGCGGGCGTGGCTGGGGGGCTGGGCTTCTGGTTCTGGCTGCGCGGGGTGTCCATGGGGCGGGGCAACTGGATGATCCAGGCGCGCTTCAGCGACGCCGCGGGCCTGGCCGAGCGGGCGCCGGTCACCTTCCGCGGGGTGCTGGTGGGCAACGTGCGCAAGGTGCAGGTGCAGGACAACGCGGTGGTGGCGGAGCTGGAGATCAGCGATCCGGATCTGCGCATCTCCCGGCCGGTGGTGGCCCGCATCGCCCCCAGCTCCCTGCTGGGGGGCGATGCGATGGTGTCGCTGCTGAGCGCCGGCCAGCCCCTGCCGGCGGACACGCCGACGGCGCGGGAGCGCAGCTGCCCGCCGCAGCGGATGGTGTGCAATGGCGGCCGGGTGGAGGGGGTGGCCGCCCCCTCGATCGACTCGGTGACCGAAACGGTGCAGAGCCTGCTGCGGCAGGCGGATCAGGCGCAGCTGGTGCAGAAGCTGGTGTCCGCCACCACCAGCTTCGATCGCACCGCCCGGGAAACCGAGAAGCTGAGCGTCGACGGCCAGCGCTTCCTGCGCGACGGCCGCCAGCTGCTGAGCGGTCTGAACGAAGCGGTGGATCAGACCGATCCGATCCTGAAAAACCTGAACGCGGCCAGCCGCAACATCAACGCCGCCAGCGCCGACGCGGCGAAAGCCGGCCGCAGCGCCCGCAACATCACCGCGGCGATCGACAACCCGCGCAGCCTGGCGGATCTGCAGGCCACCCTGGCCAACGCCCGCCGCCTCACCGACCAATGGGAAGCGGTTGGGGGCGATGTGCGCAAACTCACCGGCGACCCGAAGTTCATCGACGGCATCCGCTCGGTATCGGTGGGGTTGGGCAAGTTCTTCGGGGAGCTCTACCCGGCCCAGGTCGAGGGTGCAAAGCAGCGGGCGTCATCGCCGCGCCCGGAGCGGCCGGAGGATCGGATGGCCCCGCGCAGCAAGGCACCGGCGTTCAGCCCCGGGGAGTGAACCAGATCGGCGCACTCCTGGCAGCACCGCTGCGGTTGCGACGGGCGAAGTCGAGGAACCACCTCTCCCGTTCCTCCATCGTGCGCAATCCCCGCAGCTCCTGAGCGGTGGGGTGCTGATGGCCAGGGGCATCGGCGTGGTCGGTGACGGCGGCCCAATCGAGCGGCCGCTTGAGGCGAAAGCGCTGGCCGCTCACCTCCACCTGCTCACCGCGAGCGAAGCGGGTCGAAGGAGTAGGCGGTGTGGAGGGGCTCACGGCAGCAGCACCAGCGTGCCCAGCCCAGAACCTCACACCCCATGCATAGCCACCCCATGGCCCGCGGGATGCGGGCATGGCTGGCCGTTCCCGCTGTGTTGATCGGCCTGCTGGCCTGTCAGCGCGAGTCCGAGCGTCCCTCGGTAGATGCGCTGGTCGGGCAGCTTGAGGGGAGGTCGTTCCGGTTCCGCGCGGAGGGTGATCGCTGCAACCTGCGCCGGGATGAGGCCTTTCCCACCAACCTCTTGAGCTGGCTGTGGGAGGGGGACGACGACCTCACCAGCCGGGCCGATGCGGCCCGCTGTCTCGGCTCTGCTGCGGGCCCTCAACTCCGGCCCCGGGGATCGCGACACCGGCCATGGCTCTACGGGGGTCGGCATCGTGTCCGTGCGGAGCGCGGTGATCGAGGCTCTCGGGCGCATCGGCGACGGGCGGGCCGTGGAGCCCTTGGCCGCGGTGCTGGCCACCCAGCCGGCCCATGCCCGGGTCACCCTGGAGGCGGTGGTGGAACGTCTGGAGCGGCAACGCCCCAACCGCACCCGGCACGTGTTTCAGGATGCGGAGCTGGCAGCCGCCTTGCGCACCCTGGCGGCGATCCGCTGCGAAACCTGTCTACCCCCGATCATCGCGGCCCTGCAGGAGCCCTGGCTGGCGACTGCCGCCCCGGCACTGCGGGCCGTGATCAGCTCACCCAGCCACGGTCCGCTGGCCCGGGAGAGCGCCCGAGTGGCCCTGACGGATTCAAGTAGATGAGACTAAAGCGATGGATGCGACTCCAGTGACCGCACTCCTCGCCACAGCCAGCGGCCTCCAGGGGCCTTGGGGCGGCGAAGGCATCCGGCTGGAGAGCAGCGATGGCCGCAGCCTGGAACTGGCTGCGCTGCTGGATGGCTTCGGAGTGCTCTGCGACGCGCTGCTGCTGCGGGTGCCGGCAGGCCTGCGAGTGGATCCCGATGCCTCCCTGCTGGTGCTGCGGGCCGCTTCGCTGGAGCCCGAGGCCCTGCAGCTGTCCTATGCCCGCTGGTTCGAGGGCGAGGAGGCGGCCCCCCCCGAGGGGATGGACCCAGCCGAGCGCGTGCTCGCCATGGGCCGCGCCTTCGGCGCGCGCCTGCTCTGGCATCACGGCTCCTTTCTGCCATTCGAGGCCCGCTGGACGGAGGACGGCAGGCCCCGGCTCAGCC
>JBILEP010000025.1:0-13136 GCA_044352045.1 Cyanobium sp.
GTCCATCGCCCAATTCAGGAGCGCCACCCGGTTCTTGGCGCCGGTCTTGGTGAAGATGTTGCTGACGTGGTTGTCGACGGTGCGCTTGCTGATCGTGAGCCGCTGGGCGATCTCCTGGTTGGTGAGGCCGATCGCCACCAGTTCGATGATCTCCAGTTCCCGCTCCGAAAGCTCACCGCGGGGGTGGCCCTCTAGGCGCTCAGACCCCGTCAGACGCTCAGACATCGGGAAACTGTCTTCAGAGCTTCACTGTAGGCAGAGTCCTGCTTCATGATGGCCCCACTCAAGGGGGGGATATGGGGCTGCGGGAGATTCTCGCCAGTGGACGCTTCGCGATCACCGCTGAGGTGACGCCACCCCGCGGTGCCGATGCCTCCCGCACCCTGGACGCGGCCGCCGAGCTCGGCCCGCTTGTGGATGCGGTGAACATCACCGACGGCAGCCGGGCGGTGATGCGGATGAGCAGCCTGGCGGTCTGCCGGCTGCTGTTGGACGTGGGCATTGAGCCGGTGCTGCAGATGACCTGCCGCGACCGCAACCTGATCGCGCTGCAGTCCGATCTGCTCGGCGCCCACGCCCTGGGCATCCGCAATGTGCTCTGCCTCACCGGCGATCCGGTGCGGGCCGGGGATCAGCCCGGCGCCAGGCCCGTCAACGAGTTGGAGTCGGTGCGGCTGTTGCAGCTGGCGGATCGTTTCAACCGCGCCGAGGATCCGGTGAAGGGCGTTCTACCCGATGGCGGCACCGACCTGTTCCTCGGCACCGCCGCCGATCCCCAGTCCCGCAGCTGGAGCGGCCAGGTGGCACGTCTGCGGCGCAAGCAGGCGGCCGGCGCCCGCTTCGTGCAGACGCAGATGGTGATGGACAGCGAGGCCCTGCGCCGATTCGTGGAGGAGCTCGCCGCCCCGCTGGGGTTGCCGGTTCTGGCGGGGGTGTTTCTGCTCAAGTCGGCCAAGAACGCGCGCTTCATCAATCGTGTGGTGCCCGGTGCCAATATCCCCGAAGCGATTATCCAGCGGCTGGAAGGCTGCGCCGATCCCGCCGCCGAGGGCATCGCCATTGCGGCGGAGCAGGTGGCCACCTATCGCACCATCGCCCAGGGGGTGCACCTGATGGCGATCAAGGCGGAGGAGCGCATCCCGGCAATCCTGGCCCAGGCAGGCGTGGAACGGCGGGCGATGGCGGTGTAGCCCGTCTGGGTGGACGCCGACCCTTGAGGGATGGGAGCGGCCGAAAGGCCACTATTTTTTGTCGCGAATTGCTTCTGCTCCCAACTCGTAGTCCTCCAGCGAGCCTGCCAGCCCCTGGGGGAGCCGCAGACCAGCCAAAGCCCAGGCATAGATGAGTGCCAACAAAACCTTGCTGAGGCCCTCCTTGAGACTGAGCTGAATGGCCTGTTGCTTGCGTTCATCGGCCACCGTCCGCAGCCTGGCGAGCTCAGATTCAATCCGGTTGAGTAAGCGGGCGCGGTTCGCCGCCAGAGGAGCATTGGCAATGGGTTGCCAGTCATTGGGCAATCCTGCGGACAAGGCCACAAGATCGGCTGTGCTGGCTACAGTTCGGACGGTTTGCAGCCGTGCTTCAACGCTGCGTATCGTTCTCTGAGCTTCGAAATCTGCAGTTCGAATCTGGCTCCAGAGGGCATTGAGAATCAGGGGGATCAACAGCAGGAAGCCGATGCCTGCCGGACGCGCTATCTGGCGGATTTGTTTGGCCGATAGCCAGGATTTGTTGGGGGTGCTTGTGTAGCGCTCAGACAGAAGCATCAGGGCTGCTCCCAATAACGTGAACGGTGCGGTGGTTAGCAGAAGCTCGCTGATCCGCAGTTGCCAGGCTGGCGTCAGAGGCTGCAGGGGAATGAGAGCAAAAAAGCTGTGACTAAGAAGACAAAAATCAGCGCCAGGCTAAGACGTCGCAGGGAGAAACCAATCGTTTGTCGGGAGATCATTCAGCAAGCAAGCAGGGTGGGAAGACGCCAGCAAAAATCCCCTCGCGGCAGGGGAGTATCGGCGTGCAAATCAGCCCGTAAGCGCTTGCCAACTTGTCCTTTCAGGCACGATGAGCCTGTTTCAGGCGACGGCGCAGGCGGCGACTGAAGGCGAAAGCTCCGCTGGCGCCCAACAGGGGCAGGGGCGCTGGCACACTGGGCGGTGCGAGGGGGTTGGTTTGGAGGCGCAGGGAGGTGCTGATGCCCACGTTGGTCGCCGCTCCTTGGGTCCAGGCAACCACAACGTCGCTTGTTTTCGTGTTGCTGGCAAAGAAACTTGGGCCAAAAGGTGTGCCTGTTGATACAAATGGGCTAGCGGGATTTCCGGAGAGTGAATTGGTGAAGGTGAAGGCAGGCGTGCCCCCATTCGATGTATCCGAATTGCCGGAAACGGAGAGCAGATTATAATTGGCTGTGTTGGTGGTAACCTTGAAGCCGATGCTTCCGTTTCCCGCCAGGTAGGTTGAGTCTGGCTGGAAAAACTGGTTGGTAATCAGGTATTCGTTGCTCGGTAGCAGTGACACCGAAAGGACGTCCTGGTCATCCCCGGAGCCAGGGGCGCGGGTGAAGTCGCTGAAGGTCAAAGCCCCGATCGAAAAGGCCGCGCAGGTGTTTGCGCTGATCGACGCAAAGGTGCAATTCGTGGCCTGGGCATGGCCTGCGGCCAGGGCGGTGGTGCCGGCCGTGATCGCGGCAGCGATGCGCAGAAGGCGTTGCTGAAGGGCTGGCATGGTTACAAAGCTTCTCACTCGCAACGTAGCCATAGGCCCTGAGATGGGCAGACATGGCTCGATTTGTCAGCAAACGCTCGCAAACTGGGCCAGCTTCGTCCCCTGCGCCAGATTCAGCTGGCCGCCTGGGTGAGGGTCAGGTCGCTGCCCAGCAACTCCGCCATCGCCTTCTGCTGCGGCGAGGGGGAGAGCACGTCCTGGCGGCGGGCATCGGTGATCAGCCAGTCGAGGGAGGCCTCCTGCAGATCGAAGTGATCGCCGTTGCGGTCGACGCAATAGCGGCCGTACACCAGCTTCTCCACCAGGCGCACGCCGGGGCCAATGCGCGAGTAGTCAAAGATGATCGAGTTGTCGATGGTGGCGCCGGCGCAGATATGGCAGCTTGGCCCGATCATCGCCGGGCCGATGATTGTTGCGCCGTCCTCGATGCGGCTCATGCCGCCCACATAGATCGGCCCCTGCACCGTGATCCGGTCCCAGTTGGCCGCCACATTCAGGCCCGCATAAATCCCAGGCCGCACCTGCCGGCCCGGGATCTGCACCTGGCGAACATCGCCTTGCAGCACGCTGCGGATCGCCTGCCAGTAATCGGGCACCTTGCCGATGTCCACCCATTCGAACTCCATCGGCAGGGCGTAGAAGGGGGCGCCCGCCTCCACCAGCCGCGGGAACAGATCGGCGCCGATGTCAAAGGGCTCGCCGCTGGGGATGAAGTTGAGCACTTCTGGCTCGAAGATGTAGATGCCGGTGTTGATCATGTCGCTGGCGGCCTCGGCCACCGCCGGCTTTTCCTGGAAGGAGAGCACCCGGCCCTCCGCATCGGTGACCACCACGCCATAGCTGCTCACCTCCTCCCGCGGGACGCGCCGGGCGATCAGGCTGGCCATCGCGCCTTTTTGCTTGTGGCGGCGCACCGCCTCGGTGAGGTCGAGGTCGATCAAGGCGTCGCCACAGAGCACCACAAAGGTGTCGTCGAAGAAGGGCTGGAAATCCTGGATGCGCTTCAGGCCACCGGCGGAGCCGAGGGCTTCGCCGATCAGTTCGCCATCCTCGATCCGTCCTTCGAAGCTGTAAGCGATCTCCACGCCGAAGCGCTGGCCGTCGCGGAAGTAGTTCTCGATCTCCTCAGCCAGGTGGGAGACATTCACCATAATCTCATCGAAGCCATGCTCCTTGAGCAGCTCCAGCAGAAACTCCATCACCGGCTTCTGCAGGATCGGGATCATCGGCTTGGGAGTGGTGTGCGTGATCGGTCTCACACGGGTTCCCTTGCCTGCCGCCAGGATCATCGCCTTCATCGGCGCCCACGTCTGCACATCAGTTCTTGCAGCCTACGCGGTTCGCTCAGGCCGCCAGGAGGGGGCGAGCCGCCCCAGAAGCTGACCCCTGGGGTCCCTCCCCAGTGCGTGATGGGCCGGCCAGGAGCGGGAGCTGGGCCGATTCGCCCGTCTCCAGCAGCCGCCGCAGCCGCAACGGGCCGAACAGGCCACCACTCTGCTCCAGTTCCAGGCGTCCCTGGGCGGAGAGGAACAGCAGCGCCCAGAACACCCCCACCCGGTCGCGGTCCAGTTCCTCGCCGGCCCCCCGCCGATCCACCTCCTCGCCCCACGCCGACACCAGATGCTCGAAGTCGTTCCAGGCCAGCGGGTCGCTCGCCTCCCAGTTCTTCAGGAAGCGGCTGAGGGCGGCGGTGGTTTCCGGTAACTTCTCCCGGTGCGCCAGGGCCGCCACCTGGGCAATGGCGGCGCGATCGCTATAGCGCTTCGGGCGCTGGCGGCTTCGCCCTTGACCCTCCTGCTGCTCCAGCCGTTCGGCGATGTCCTCCAGCTGGCGGATCAGTTCCCCCAGGGTCACCGGCCGCTGCAGGGGCGGCGGGGCCACCGGCCGGCGCTGCAGATGGCGCTCCGGGCGTCGCGGCAGCGCCAGGGGCAAGCCTCCTTCCCCCCACTCCAGGCCATCGTCTTCGGGCGCGAAAGCGTCCTCCAGGACGGGTTCGGGCGGGAAGGTGGCCGCCTCCAGCAGCTCCGCCTTCAGTCCCACCAGCACCGAGGCCGCCAGGAAGGCTTCGCTGGTCTGGGCGAGTTCGTGTTCGTAGCTGCCGCCCATTCCCTGCAGGCCCTGGGCTGCCACCAGGCGGGGCATGGGCAGGCGCTGCCGCAGCTGGTCGAGGAAGCCATCGATGACGGCGATGACATCCACATCCCAGGGGTCGATCTCGCCCCGCTCGGCCGCGTCCTGGAGCAGCCGGATGGCCAGCCTGGCGCCCGCTTCAGCCACGTGGGATGGTTACACTCCGCGATCCGGAGGGGGCTCCGGTGGCCCTCAAGGTACCGGTCATCCCCCGGCCCGGCCAGGGGTTCACTCCAGCGTCACCGAAAGCGTGTCGGCAGCCAGGGTGCCCGAGCTCTCGCCGGAGGCGGGCAGCAGGCCGAGCTGGGCGTCCAGGCTGGCCCGGGTGCGCTGCAGATCATTTTCCAGATCACGGATCCGCACCTGCTGGGCCTCCCGATCCTCCTGGCTCTGCAGCCCCTCCACCTTCTTCACCACTCCGCTCCAGACGGCGTAGATCCAGGCCGCCGTGGCGCCGATGCCGCCCACCAGCAGCAGCAGGGCCGCCAGGGGCAGGCTGACGCTGACTCCAGGCAGGAAACGCACGGTGGTGGGGGCGGTGTTCTCGAGGGTGAACATCACCATGGCCAGGCCGAAGCTGAAGATCAGCAAAAAATTGAGCTGCCGCATCATGTGCGCGGGAGGGGATCAGGAGAGTAGCTGTGGAGCCACCAACATCGGCTGACCCGCCAGGGCGGCCACCGGCCGGCGCATCACTGCCGCCGCCGGCGGATCGTTCACCCGTGCCAGTCCAGCGTTTTCCCGGCTCACCAACGTCTCGATCGAGGCGCGGTAGGTGTCGGTCATCAGCCGCGGGTAGAGGCCGATGCCGATGATTGGCACCAATAGGCAGGAGATCACGTAGATCTCCCGGGGTTCAGCATCCACCAGGTGGGTGTGGGCCGCCAGCTCGGCGTTCTCCTTGCCGAAGAAGATCTCCCGCAGCATCGAGAGCAGATAGATGGGGGTGAGGATCACCCCGACGGCCGCCAGCACGCTGATCACCACCCGGAAGCTGAGGGAGTAGGCCTCACTGGTGGCGAAGCCCACGAACACCATCAGCTCCGAGACGAAGCCGCTCATGCCGGGCAGGGCCAGCGAGGCCAGGGAGCAGACGGTCCAGAGGGCGAACATCTTGCGCATCTTCTGGCCCACGCCACCCATCTCATCGAGCTGCAGGGTGTGGGTGCGGTCGTAGGTGGCGCCCACCAGGAAGAAGAGGCTGGCGCCGATCAGCCCATGGCTCACCATCTGGAGCATGGCGCCGCTGGTGGCCAGGTCGCTGAAGCTGCCGATGCCGATCAGCACGAAGCCCATGTGGCTGATCGAGCTGTAGGCGATCTTGCGCTTCAGGTTGCGCTGGGCGAAGGAGGTGAGCGCCGCGTAGATGATGTTCACGACACCGAGCACCACCAGCAGTGGCGCAAAGCGGGCGTGGGCGTCCGGCAGGAGCTGCACGTTGAAGCGCAGCAGGGCGTAGCCGCCCATCTTCAGCAGGATGCCCGCCAGCAGCATGTGCACCGGAGCCGTGGCCTCGCCGTGGGCATCCGGCAGCCAGGTGTGCAGGGGAACGATCGGCAGCTTCACGCCGAAGGCGATCAGCAGGGCGGCGTAGCAGAGCACCTGGAAGCCCACGGGGAAGGCCCGCTCCGCCAAAACGGTGTATTCGAAGCTCGGGGGGGAGCCGCCGAAGAAGCCCATCGCCAGGGCCGCCAGCAGGATGAAAAGCGAGCTGCCCGCTGTGTAGAGGATGAATTTCGTGGCTGCATACTGGCGTTTCTTGCCGCCCCAGATGGCCAGCAGCAGGTAGACGGGGATCAGCTCCAGCTCCCAGGCCAGGAAGAACAGCAGCATGTCCTGCACGGCGAACACGGCGATCTGGCCGCCATCCATCGCCAGCAGCAGGAAGTAGAAGAGGCGCGGCTTGAAGGTCACCGGCCAGGCTGCCAGGCAGGCCAGGGAGGTGATGAAGCTGGTGAGCAGGATCAGGGGCATCGACAGCCCGTCCGCCCCGAGGGACCAGGCCAGGCCCAGATCCGGCAGCCACTGCACCCTCTCCGCCAGCTGCAGGCCGGACACCGAGGGGTCGTAGCCGTTCAAGTAGGCCGCCACCGTGATCAGGAAGGTGGTGAGCGAGACGC
This sequence comes from Cyanobium sp., assembly GCA_044352045.1. GTDB lineage: Bacteria > Cyanobacteriota > Cyanobacteriia > PCC-6307 > Cyanobiaceae > Cyanobium. The sequence continues at coordinate 6,969 of JBILEP010000025.1, forward strand.
CGAGGGCGTACCAGCGCACGCTCCGGCCATCCCCCTGGTCGGGTACGAAGGGGATCAGCAGGGAGGCGGCGATCGGCAGAAGGATCGCGGCGCTCAGCCAGGGAAAAGCCAAGGTGCAGACTGGTTCCGGTTGCTCGGAGTGTAGAAATCACAGCCTCGGGATCCACGTCCCGATGGCGGTTGTCACACAACCGCCATCAGCCCGGCGTGCCCAGCACTCCGAACAACGCCACCAGGGCGATCACGCCGCCGAACACGATCAGGGCATAAAACTGGGCGCGACCGGTTTCGAAGTACTTCAAACCCTCGCCGCTGCCGAGGGTGAGCAGCCCGGTGAGGTTCACTACGCCATCCACCACCTTCGAATCCACATCCAGCACCTGCCGCGCCAGGCGACGGCTGCCCTTCACAAACAAGCGGTCGTTGATCGCGTCGAGATACCACTTGTTGGCCAGGAAGGCGTTGATCGTTGGGAAGCGACCAGCAACCGCCTGGCCCAGGTCGAGGCGGCGCAGGGCGTAGGCCAGCACCGCCAGGGTGATGCCAGCCACAGAGATGGCCACCGAGGACCCGGCTAGGGGCAGGAATTCTCCCCAGGAGAAGTGCTCCGCCATCTCGGCGGCCTCGTGGGGGTCGAGCAGGGCGGCGAAGCGGCTGTTCCAGGGGGTGCCCAACAGGCCGATCAACACCGAGGGAACCGCCAGCACCACCAGGGGGGAGGCCATCTGCCAGCCCGATTCATGCGGATGGGAGGCGTGGGCGTGGTCGTCGTGGCCGCTTTCCTCGCCGCCTTCGCGGCCCCCGGCCGCCAGAAGCTGCGCCCGCATCGCCAGGTCGCCGCCGCGGAACTCACCCTCAAAGGTGAGGAAGTAAAGGCGGAACATGTAAAAGGCAGTCATCCCCGCCGTGACGAAGCCCATCCCCCAGAGGAAGGGGTAGCTGCCGAAAGCCTGGCCGAGGATCTCATCCTTGCTCCAGAAGCCGGCCAGGGGGGGGATGCCGGCGATCGCCACACAGCCGATCAGGAAGGTGATCGAGGTCACGGGCATCCAGCGTCGCAGGCCTCCCATCAGTCGCATGTCCTGCGCCAGCAGCGGCTCATGGCCCACCACCTCCTCCATGGCGTGGATCACCGAACCTGAGCCGAGGAACAGCATCGCCTTGAAGAAGGCGTGGGTGACCAGGTGGAACATGCCCGCCACCGGGGCGCCGCATCCCATCGCCAGCATCATGTAGCCCAGTTGGGAGACCGTGCTGTAGGCCAGGCCCTTCTTGAGGTCCTGCTGGGTGAGGGCGATCGAGGCCCCCAGAAACAGGGTGATCGTGCCGATCACGGCGATCACCAGCTGCACCACCGGGAAGGGTTCGTAGACCGGCTGCAGACGGGCTACCAGGAACACCCCGGCCGCCACCATGGTGGCGGCATGGATCAGGGCGGAGATCGGCGTGGGGCCCTCCATCGCATCCGGTAGCCACACGTGAAGCGGGAACTGGGCCGACTTGGCCATCGGGCCCATGAACACCAGAAGGCAGAGGAGAACGGCAACGCCACTGGGCAGGCCGCCGCCGGCCACCGCCTCCTGCAGCCGGGCGCCGATCTCCTCGAAACCGAAGCTGCCGGTGGCCCAGAACAGGCCGAGGATGCCCAGCAACAGGCCGAAATCCCCTACCCGATTGACCACAAACGCCTTCTGGGCGGCGTTGGCGGCCCCATCGCGGTCGTACCAAAAGCCCACCAGCAGGTAGGAGCACATCCCCACCAGCTCCCAGAACACATAGATCTCCAGCAGGTTGGGGCTGATCACCAGGCCCAGCATCGAACTGCTGAACAGGGCCAGGTAGGTGAAAAACCGCACGTAGCCCTTGTCATGGGCCATGTAGCCGTCGGAGTACACCATCACGAGCAGGGCGATGGTGGTGACCAGGGAGAGCATCACGGCGCCCAGGGCATCCACCCGGAAGCCCATCTGCAGGTTGAAGCTGCCGGCGCTGGCCCAGTCGAAGAGCACCTCGCGCGGGCCCGCTCCGGCCAGCTGCTCCGCCAGCACGGCGAAGCTCAGCACCGCCGCGGCGCCCACACAGCTGATCAGCAGCAGCGCGACGGGTTTGCGCAGGCGATTGACCGTGCGATTGAACGAGATCAGGCCCAGGCCCGAGAGGCAAGCCCCCGCCAGGGGCAGCACCGGAATCAGCCAGGCGAGTTCGGCGGCGGAGGGCATCCTGCGGGCTCAAGGCGCCCCGAGTGTAGGCAGCTTGGCCGCTGCCTTCAGCTCAGCCAGTGGGCGAGGGCGGTGCGGGAGAAGGCGGTCGCCCCCAGGCCGATGAACCGGTGCGCCCACCAGAACAGGCCTACGGCGATGGCGATCCCCAGCTGGGCTGGCCGCAGGAACTCACTCCACACCAGGCTCTGGCGGCCATCCAGCACGGCCCGGAAGGGGATCACGGAGGTGTTGGCCTTGAGCTCCTCGAAGGCGGCGCCAAAGCGGTTGCGCAGACGCCGGTCGCCGTTCCAGATCGCAAACAGATGGTGGCCGATCAACCCCAGGCAGGTGACCACCATGAAGCTGCTGCCGATCCAGAGCAGGTGGGTGGCGCACCAGAGCACCTGACCCACGGCCTGGGGATGGCGGCTGACCCGGATGATGCCGGTGGCGTAAAGCCGCACCTGCGGCCGCAGCACGGCCGGGATCTCCAGCAGGTTGTAGGTGGCCGGATACAGGAATAGGAAACTGACCGCCGTGCCGCCCCACACCAACGGCACGATCCAGGGCTGGGCCTGCAGGTTCCAGAGGCGCACGCCGTCGTAGCGGTGGGCCAGGAAGTAGCCGATCACCACCAGCGCCGCCGGGATGCTCACGGCCGCGAACAGCAGGCGCCAGGCCCGCGCGCCGATTCGCTCCTCGCCCCACACCCGCAGGGAGGCCCCACCGCTGTGCAGCACCGCGAAACCGACCAGCAGGCCCAGCATCACCAGGCTGCTGTGGAGGGAGGAACTGGGGATCGGCAAGGGGGCCGTGGGCTCGGGATGTGACAGGGGCAGTCTGCCCAACGGTTCAGCCCCGTAGAGTTTCGGCCGACGTGACAGTCCGGCCGGCGGCCCCAGCACCGGCACCCGCCGTTTTACTCCGGAACTCCATGGCGGATCTGCCCTTCACCCTCGATCAACTCCGCATCCTGCGGGCCATTGCCAGCGAGGGCAGCTTCAAGAAAGCCGCCGACAGCCTCTACGTCACCCAGCCGGCCGTCAGCTTGCAGATCCAGAACCTCGAGAAGCAGCTCGACGTCTCCCTGTTCGATCGCGGTGGCCGCAAGGCCCAGCTCACCGAGGCCGGCCACCTGCTGCTGAGCTACTGCGACCGCATCCTCAGCCAGTGCCAGGAGGCCTGCCGCGCCCTTGATGACCTCCACAACCTCAAGGGGGGATCCCTGGTGGTGGGGGCCAGCCAGACGACGGGCACCTATCTGATGCCCCGCATGATCGGCCTGTTCCGCCAGAAGTACCCCGATGTGGCCGTGCAGCTGCAGGTGCACAGCACCCGGCGCACCGGCTGGAGCGTGGCCAATGGCCAGGTGGATCTGGCGATCATCGGCGGCGAGCTGCCTGGCGATCTCAACGAATTGCTCCAGGTGGTGCCCTACGCCAGCGATGAGCTGGCCCTGGTGCTGCCCCCCAAGCATCCCCTGGCCCGGCTGCCGGAGCTCACCAAGGAAGACCTCTACCGCCTGGGATTCGTCTGCCTCGACGCCCAGTCCACCACCCGCAAGATGGTGGACCAGCTGCTGAGCCGCTCCAAGCTGGAGGTGCAGCGCCTCAAGGTGGAGATGGAGCTCAACTCCTTCGAGGCGATCAAGAACGCCGTGCAATCCGGATTGGGAGCCGCCTTCCTGCCGGTGGTGTCGATCGAGCGGGAGCTGGCCGCCGGCACCCTGCATCGCCCCCAGGTGGCCGACCTGCTGGTGCGCCGCCAGTTGAAGCTGATCACCCACCCCGCCCGCTACTGCTCCCGGGCGGCTGAGGCGTTCCGGCGGGAGGTGCTGCCGGTCTTCGCCAGCCCCGACAGCCCCCTGCGCCAGACCCAGGGGCAGCCTGCGGTGGCCGCCGCGGGCTGAGGGGGCGGCCTGCGGGCGGCGGGATCGGGCTCAGAACTGGCCAGCTTCCGGTGTCACGCCTGCGGCGTCGTCGGCGGTGCCGCGGGTGACGAACTGGTTCTCGCGGATGTCGGTTTGATAGACGCAGCGCACGATCGGTTTGTCGCGGACCGAGCCGATGTAGGCAAAGGTGTTCATGCGCTGCTTGCATTCGCGCATCTGTTCGGCGGTGATCGCTCCCTCCTTCTGCAGCACGCTCCAGTTCTCCCGGCGGATCACACAGCCCGGGCGCAGGGCCGGCTGGGTAACAAAGCTGGAGCTGGGGTTCATCGTGGTGTAGATCTCCACATCCGTGACAAAGGCGCTGGCGCCCCACTGCCGGCAGAACTCCGGATCAGCCACCGCCATGTCGAGCTGCTGGCTGCTGGCGATGTTGCCCTGATCGCCGCGGGTGGTGCTGGTGACGGCGCTGCCGATGCCGATTCCCACCACCAGCACCCCGGCCAGGACCGCCAGGGTGGCCGTGTTCAGGCTCAGGCCCCCCGGACCCTGACCGCCGCCCCCGCCGCCCCCGAAGCGGGAGGGACGGCCCTCGCGGGGATCGTCCCAGCCTTCCGAGCGGTTGCGGAATTCCCGCGGGTCGGGGCGACGGCGTTCCTCTCGGGGTGTGGAGCGGCCCGCGGGGCTGTCCCAGCGGTCCGGGCGCGATCGGCTCACAGGGTTTCGGGGGTGCGGGGCAGGCCCATGGAGTAGTTCAGCACCCGGCAGTCCGGGTTGTAACGGATCTCACCGGCCTGAAGCAGCGCCCGAATCACCCCCTCCAGCTCTGAGCCGATGCGGCGCAGGGTGTAATCGTTCAGGTCGGCGCCAGCGTGGGCGGCCACCTGGTCGCGGAAGCTGGCGCGCAGCTTCTCTAGCGCCGGTTCGTCCCAGAGGAACTCGTTGTCCGGATCGATGTCGAGGGTGAGCTGGCTGGCGTCCGGCACCAGGTCGCCGTCCTCGACGCGGGCGGTGAACAGGCGGATGTGCCGGGTGGTGGACTTGAGCAGGGAGTCGGCCATGGCTGGGACGGACCCGCGGTGGACGTGGCGTTGACTCTAGGGAGATCAGGGCCGGCCAGCCGGGCCGTTCCGCCGGCCAGCCAGCCGGTGCCGAAGGCCCGATAAGGTTGCCTCCTGTTTCCTTGGCCTTGGATGCGCGTCGCCATCGTCGGTGCCGGTCTCGCCGGCCTCGCCTGCGCCAAGTATCTGGTGGACGCCGGACACACCCCGCTGGTGCTAGAGGCCCGCGACGTGCTGGGTGGCAAGGTGGCCGCCTGGCAGGACGAGGAGGGCGACTGGTACGAAACCGGCCTGCATATCTTCTTCGGCGCCTATCGCAACATGCGCCAGCTGTTTGCGGAGCTGGGCATCGAGGACCGGCTGCAGTGGAAATCCCACGCGATGATTTTTAACCAGAAGCAGGCGCCCGGCGCCTACAGCCGCTTCGATTTCCCGGATATTCCAGCACCGTTTAACGGCGTGGCCGCCATCCTGGGCAACAACGACATGCTCAGCTGGCCCGAGAAGATCTCCTTCGGCCTCGGACTGGTGCCGGCGATGTTGCGCGGCCAGAGCTACGTGGAGGCTTGTGATCAGTATTCCTGGACCGAATGGCTGCGCCTGCACAACATCCCAGAGCGGGTGAATGATGAGGTTTTCATCGCCATGAGCAAGGCGCTTAATTTCATCGATCCCGATGAGATCTCCAGCACCGTTGTGCTCACCGCCCTCAACCGTTTCCTGCAGGAGAGTGACGGCTCCCGCATGGCCTTCCTCGATGGCAACCCCCCCCAGCGGCTATGTCAGCCCATCGTGGACTACATCAGCGCCCGCGGCGGTGAGGTGCAGCTGAACGCGCCCCTGCGGGAGATCCGCACCAATCCCGATGGCAGCGTCGCCGGCCTGCGCATCTGCGGCATCCGCGGCCAGGAGGGCCGGGAGGTGGTGGCGGATGCTTATGTCAGCGCCATGCCGGTGGATCCGCTCAAGCTGCTGCTGCCCGAGGCCTGGCGCCAATTCCCCTATTTCCAGAAGCTCG
>JBILEP010000238.1:0-3881 GCA_044352045.1 Cyanobium sp.
AGAGATGGTGCGGTTCGCCGTGGGGGGCGAATTCACGGCCATCGGCGGTGCGACCGGCCTCGCCGCTGAACTGGATCAGCTCCTTCTTCATGCCGAGGTAGCGGCGATCGGCGAGCAGTTCGCTCATTTCCGGCCAGTGGGCGGGATCGGCGCAGAAGCGGCAGGCCTCCAGCAGCGCCTTGGTGAGGGCGATGTAGGTGTTGGGGTAGGTGAGGGCCCAGTCCTCGCGCACGCCCAGCACCTTGCCGGGGTGGCCGTTCCAGATCTCCAGGTCGCCGACGATCGGCACCCCGTGGCCTTCGCGGGAGGCGCGGAAGTTCCAGGGTTCGCCGATGCAGTAGCCATCGATCGAGCCGTCCTTGAGGTCGGCCAGCATCTGGGCGGGCGGCAGGGTCTGCAGATGCACGTCCTTGTCGGGATCGATCGAGCTGGCGGCCAGCCAGTAGCGCAGCAACAGGTTGTGCATCGAGGCGGGATGGACGATGCCCAGCGTGTGGGGCTCGCGGTCGTGGCCGCGCAGCCACTCCCGGTAGTCGTCCACGGTGCGCACGCCAGCGTCGGCGAGGCGCTTGGCCAGGGTCACCTCGTTGCCGTTGCGGCTGATCGTCAGGGAGGAGACGATCGGCATCGGCTCGCCGTTGTGGCCGCCGGCGGTCATCCAGGCGGGCATGCCGGAGGGCATCAGGGCCGCGTCGAGGGTGCGATCGGCGAAGCCATCGGTGACGCCGCGCCAGCTGGTTTCGCGCACCAGCTGGATCTCATCAAGGCCATGCTTGGCGAAGAAGCCCTTGGCCTCGGCGATCGCCAGGGGGGCGCAGGCGGCGAGCGGGATGAAGCCAAGATCCAGGTTCACCTTCTCCAGGCCATGGCGGGCCAGCACCTTGTGGGGCTTGGCCTGCCACTGCTTGACGCGCTTCTGACGGTTGAGGAAGTAGATGATCTCCGAGCGCAGGCTGTAGTAGCTGGGGTGGTGCACCACCGTCATGCGCTGGCGGGGCCGGGGGATGTCCACCTCGAGGATGCCGCCGATCTTCGAGCCCGGACCGTTGGTGAGCATCACGATCCGGTCGGAGAGCAGCACCGCCTCATCGACGTCGTGGGTGACCATCACGGCGGTGAGCTGGTTGTCGTTGCAGATCTGCATGAGCTTCTCCTGCAGGTTGCCGCGGGTGAGGGCATCGAGCGCCCCGAACGGCTCATCGAGAAGCAGCAGCTTCGGCTTGATCGCCAGGGCGCGGGCGATCGACACCCGTTGGCGCATGCCACCGGAGAGCTCCCGCGGCAGCTTGTCGCCGGCATGGCCGAGACCCACCATATTGATGTGCTCTTCGATCACCTGCTGGCGCTCCTCAGCCGGCAGGCCGGGCATCACCTCGTTCACCGCCAGGGCGATGTTCTGGCGCACCGTCAACCAGGGCAGGAGCGAGTAGTTCTGGAACACCACCATTTTGTCCGGCCCTGGCCGCTTCACCGTTTCGCCATCGACGAGAACGGTGCCACCGGTGGGAAGATCCAGGCCGGCGATCATGTTCAGCAAGGTGCTCTTGCCGCAGCCGGAGTGGCCGATCAAGGAGATGAACTCGCCCGTTTGGATCTGAAGATCGATCCCTTTGAGGGCGAGGTAGTGACCGCCGCCGCTGAGGGGAAAGTTCTTTTCAATCTCCTGGACATCTACAAGTGTGGTCATGGGGGATGGGGAAATCAGGTCAGGGATGAAGATCAAAGGCGGTCCAGCTCACACCCACCACCAGCGCGCTCATCAACAGGAAGCGGATCACCAGGAAAGTGAGCATGTTGGCCTTGCGGCTCACCAAGGCTTCCGTGGGATCAAGGCGGGAGGTGAAGGAAGCCCAGCGCAACAGGAGGTTCATGGAAGCGGGGAATTTTGGGTGGGCCTCCTCACTGTCCGGGGGAGATGCGGCTCTGCAGCCAGGCCATCAGACGGTCGAGGACAAGGCCAATGCCGCCAATCCAGATCACACCGAGGACGATGTCAGAGACGTAGCTGTTCTGGTAGGCATCCCAGATGAAGAAGCCGATCCCAGGGGTGCCGGGCATCACAATCTCAGCGGCGATGATTGCCAGCCAGGCCAGGCCGATCGAGATACGCAGGCCGGTGAAGATGTAGGGCAGGGCAGAGGGAATGAGAACCTTGGTGAAGAAGCTGCGGCTGGACATCTGCAGCACCAAAGCCACATTGCGGTAATCCTGGGGAATCTGCCGTACCCCTTCGGCGGTGTTGATCAGGATCGGCCAGATGGAGGTGATAAAGATCACAAAGATCGCCGCTGGCTGGTTGTTCTGGAACAGCACCAAAGCGATTGGCACCCAGGCCAGTGGCGCCACCATGCGCAGGAACTGGAAAAGGGGATCAAAGGCTCGGTCCAACGACTTGTTGAGGCCGACCGCAATGCCTGCGGCGATGCCCACCACCGCCGCGAGGCTGTAACCGAGGGCGACGCGGCTGAGGCTGCTCATGGAATGGAGGAAGAGACCCTTATCGAGGCCCCCACGATCGAAGAAGGGGTAGAAGAGCAGGTCGCGGGTGCGCTCCTCGGTGAACAGGCTCAAGGGCCCGGCGAGCTTGGTGAAGCCCAGGCTGGTGCTGAGCTGCCAGAACAGCAGGAAACCACCGATGCCGAAGATGGGGGGCAGGATGAGCTTGCGATGGTTTTTCCACCACAGCGGCAGGCCGCCCGGAGGCTTCCGATCCGCGCGGCTGCTGTTGGGGGTGGGGGTGATGGTCATGGGGATAGGTCCTGGAGATGAAGAGAAAGGAGAATGGTTGTGCTCTAGAGGCGGGGGTTGGTGGAGATCACTTCTTGATCTTCAGGGAATCCAGGTAGGCCTGGGGATTCTCCGGGTCGTAGACCACGCCATCAAAGAAGGTTTCCTTGCCGCGGCTGGGGCTGGTGGGGATGTCCTTGCTGGGAACCCCCACCTCCTTGGCCGCCTGCTTCCAGAGATCGTCCCGAGTCACCTTGTCGTTGAGCGCTTTGGCCTGCGCAATGCTGTCGACAGTGCCGGGGTAGAACTTCCAGCGCAGCCCCTCGATCAAGAACCACAGGGTGAGGCTCTTGTAGGGGTAAGAGATCACCCCCCGATCACTGTTCCAGTAGAGCGGCCCCAGGCTGGGGTCGTTGATCGGCGTGCTATCGGCACCGATCTTGTACTGGCCCTTAAGCGATTCTTCCAGTACCGGCTGGGGCATGTTGTACCACTTGCGGGAGCTGAGAATGGCGGCAGCTTCGGCTTTGTTCTCCGGCTTGTCGAGCCACATCTGGGCTTCGATCAGGCCCTTGAGCAGCGCCACGGCAGCCTTGGGATGTTGATCCACCCAGTCAGCACGCACAGCGAGAAATTCCTCGGGATGTGACTTCCAGATCTGGGAGGTGGTGGCGGCCAGATAGCCGATCTGGTCACGGGCAATGCGAGAGGGCCAGGGATCTCCGGTGGAGAAGGCCTCCATCGAGCCGTTGCGCATCCCCTGCAGGGTTTCGGGGGTTGGCACGGTGAGAAGTTCCACCGCCTTGTCGGGATCGACGCCATTGGCGGCGAGCCAGTAGCGGATCCAGAACTCCTGATTTGCCTTGGGGAAGGTGTAAGCCGCACGGAACTTACGCCCTTCTTTCTGATTGAACTTCTCGAAGAAGCCGGGGGAAGACTTCTTGAGGTCCACGCTCAGGTTGCCGTCCTTGACTGAGTTTGCGGCCGCGATGCCATTGCCCTGGCTCATCAGCATCGCCAGGATATACATCGGCACCTTCTTGCCATTGGTGAGGGCTCCCTCTGTGATCATCTGCGGCATCGGCAACTGCCACTGGCCGCCATCGATGCCTCCGCCGGCCGAGCCGAGCACCACGTTGTCGCGTGCCGCCCCC
>JBILEP010000239.1:0-3868 GCA_044352045.1 Cyanobium sp.
CCCATCCCGATGCCGACACCCGTCGCGCCCTCGCGAGTGGTGCAACGGCCGTGGTCTGCGAGGAGGATTTCCTCTCGCCTGAGCTGGAGGTGATGCAATCGTTGCTGGCGGCTGCCAACAACAAGGCCTATGTCTCCATCCGGGCCCGCGGTCGCCTGCGCGAGCAGGAGATGCCGGTGGAATCACCGCAGTCGCTCACCCAGCGGGAGAACGACATCCTGACCCTGCTGCTCAAGGGGGCGAGCGACCGGGAGATCGCCGAGCACCTGCTGATCTCCATCCATACCGTCAAGGAGTACGGCAAAAGCATTCGCCGCAAGTATCAGGTCAAATCCCGCCTGCAACTGATAAGTGCGCTGCTCGGGCGAAGGCAGCCGCCTGCCGAGGCACCTCGGACCCAACCTAGTCGTGGTTGAGCGTGTCTGAAGGGCTTCGCGCCAACCCGTCACGCGTTGGGCGTGCCGGTTGTCGGCTCACTTGCCAAAGGGCCCGCCGGACCCCGAGCATGACGGGCCTGCCCACCCGCCGCTTCCCCATGGCCACCGAACGCACCTTCCTCGCCATCAAGCCCGACGGGGTGCAGCGGGGGCTGGTGGGCGAGATCCTCGGCCGCTTCGAGCGCAAGGGCTTCAAGCTGGTAGGCCTCAAGCAGCTCACCCCCAGCCGTGAGCTGGCCGAAAGCCACTACGGCGTGCACCGCGAGCGGCCCTTCTTCGCCGGCCTGGTGGAGTTCATCACCTCCGGTCCGGTGGTGGCGATGGTGTGGGAAGGGGATGGCGTGATCGCGGCAGCCCGCCTGATGATCGGCGCCACCAAGCCCCTCGAGGCGGCCCCCGGCACCATCCGCGGCGACCTGGGGATCAACATCGGCCGCAACGTGATCCACGGCTCCGACGCGCCGGAGACCGCCGCATTCGAGATCGGCCTCTGGTTCCAGCCCGCCGAGCTCAGCGACTGGACCCCGGCGGATCAGGGCTGGCGGGTGGAGGGCTGAGCCGCTCGCCGCAGGCCTGATCCAGCTGCTGAAAGTAGGGGCCCGGCGCCAGCCGGGCCATCACCCGCGCCTCCGCTTCCCTGGGCCATTGGGAGGGGGGAACCAGCCGCTCCATTTCGCGCCGATCCCTTCGGCCTAGCTGGCGCGCCACCGTGTCCGGTGGCAGCCATGGGCGCCCCGCCAGGCAAAGGCTCTGCACCAGGTGCCAGCCCTCGTGCCGCAGGGTGATGGTGGGATCCCCCCGCCGGCACACCACCACCGCGCGGCTGCCCCGCACGTACAGCCCCTCGAGACCGGGCTCGGTGCAGCGGCGGTGTTCGCCCAGCACTGCCACGCCGCGGGCCTGGAAGCCCGCCAGCAGCTCCTGCCAGGTTCCCCCCGAGGCCAGCAGCAGGGGCGCCACGACGGCCAGGCCAGGGAGGCGCCACGCCGGCCGGCCGGTGGGGCAAGAAGGTGCAAGCTTGCAAAAGAGTTTCTTAAGGTTTGCGGTTCCGGTCCCAAGCCAGCCAGCGCGCGGATGGGGCTGGCCTGAAGAAAATCTGAAGGAATAGCTCATTTCGATGGGATAACGGCCAAAAGTTCCTTGGCGCATGCATTCGTTGCATTCTTGCTCGGCGGCCGTCTGAGTGTTTGCGGAGAAAGGTGATTTGTGGGGTTCGAGGAATAGTCCTAAAAAGGCCGCGCCGACAAAGCCTTGGCCCTGCCGGCACCTCGCACCCGTTGGTTGGGTGCTCGCTCACTTGCAATCTGGCCATGGCGCAAGCAATTGCCAACTCCCGCCGCAGCAGCTGCTCCACACTTTCGAGCCCCCCTCTCGGGAAATTGATTGCTGTACTGGCGGTTCTCGATCTCACTATCTGGAGTTACGTGGCCTTTGCGGTCAATGCCTCGCCGGTGGCGCCACCCCCCTCCGTCAAGGTGGCCCTCCAGGTTCCCCAGTCTTGAAGCGGCACCAGCGGAAGGCGTTCAGCCCTGGCATCAGCGGACTGCCACTGAGCCCTGCCGCCACCGCTTCGGCGCTCACCGCCGCCAGCAGCACCCCATTGCGGTGATGGCCGGTGCAGAGCCAGAGCCCCTCCAGCGGACCCGGTCCCAGCAGCGGTGCCCCATCGGGGGTGCCAGGTCGGAACCCCCACCAGCGCTCCATGGGAGGCCAGCGCGATGCCTCCGGCAACAGCGCCGCCACACCCCGCTCCAGTTGCCTTTGGCCGGCCGGGGTCAGCCCCGCCTCGAAGCCCGCCTCCGCCTCACTCGTGGCCCCCACCACCACCAGGCCGTCGTGCCGCGGCACCAGGTAGGTGCCCGGGCCGAACAGCACACGCTGCAACGCCCCGATCGGCGCCTGCAGCGACACCATCTGACCCTTCACCGGAAACACCGCCAGCTCGGGTAACAACGCGGCGCTCCAGGCCCCGCAGCAGAGCACTGCCCGCCTCACCTCCCACTCCTGTTCCGCCCCATCGGTCCCCCGCAGCCGCACTCCCTCCAGCCGCCCGCCCCGGCGGAGCAGCGCCAGCGCCTCCCAGCCTTCCTCGATCGCCACGCCCCGCCGCCGGCAGGCCTCCTCCAGGGCCCGCATCAGCCGGCGGCGGCTGTCGATCTGGCCGTCCTGGGGGAAGAGCAGCCCCGCCCGCCAGTCCGGGCCGATCCCCGCCATCTCCCGCTCCAGGCCCGCCCGATCCAGGGGACGGCCCCAGGCGGCGGTGGGGTACGCGTCCCGTTCGGCCGCGCTGCGGAACGGCACCACGATGCCGCAGGGCCGCAGGCCGCAGTCCAGGCCGCTGTCGGCCTCGATCGCCGCCACCCAGGTGGGGATCACCTCCAGTCCGGCCTGGCCCAGGCGCAGCAGGGCCCCCTCCAGCCCCTCGGCGTGGGGGGCGAGCATCCCGGCCGCCACATGGCCCGCGGCCTCCAGCCGCCGCCGGCTCAGCATCCGCACCGCCAGCCCGCGGCAGGCCAGGGCATGGGCGACCGCCATCCCCATCAGGCCGCCCCCCAGGATCAGCACCGTCTCCTCCCTCGCCTCCCCCATCGCCATCGCCACCGCTCCCCTCAGCTCGCCACCGCCAAGCCCAGGCGGCGGCTCAGGGGCGGCAGGCTCAGCCCTTGCAGCACGAGATTGCCCACCACCACCAGGAAGATCAGACCCTCCAGCTGATGTTCCAACGCCGCCGCCCGCGTCTCCCCCAGGCCGGGCAGGGAGGACAGCGCGTGGATGGCGGTGTAGGCCAGGGCCAGGGGCACGGCCCCCCGCAGGCCGCACCAGGCCAGCAGCACCCCTTCCCGCCTGCCGAAGGGGGAGAGGGGCTGCAACGCCAGCACACTGAGGGGCCGGGCGATCAGGATCAGGGCCAGGGCGCTCAGCAGCCCGGGGATGAGGGCATCGACGATGCTGGACGGGCTGATCAAGGTGCCGAACAGCAGGAACACGACGAATTCGGTGAGCGTGTTGAACGGCTCCAGGCTGTGCTCCAGCCGCTCCGGCGTGATCCAGCGATTCGCATAGATGTCGTTCGCCAGGAACAGGCCGGTGACATAGGCGGAGATGAAGCCCGAGCCGTGCAGCAGCTGGGCCAGGCCGTAGGAGGAGAGGGCGACGGCGATGCCGAGCAGCAGGATCTGGCTGGAGCTGCTCAGGAAGCGCCGCAGGATGAACTGGGCCACAAAGCTGAGGATCAGCCCCACCATCACGCCGCTGCCGATGCTCTTGAGGAAGCTCTGCACGGCGAACAGCAGGGCGAAGGGATCGCCGCCGGCCTGGGGTTGCAACCAGCCCGCGCTGGCCAGGGCCATCACCAGCAGCACCACCAGGATCGCCAGGGGGGCGTTCAGGGAGGCCTCCATCTCCACCAGCGCCCGCAGCCGTTGCGGCAG
>JBILEP010000242.1:0-3828 GCA_044352045.1 Cyanobium sp.
TCAGCTTGCCCAGCCGCTCACCGCTGCGGTCGAGGCTGGCGCGCACCCCGACCTGCAGCAGCCGCTGCTGCAGGGCCTCGGCATAGGGGAGCACCTCATCGGTGACCGGCAGCAGACGGATCTGCTCCGGCGCCAGCCAGAAGGGGAAATCGCCGGCGTAGTTCTCGGTCATGATCCCGAAGAAGCGCTCCAGCGAGCCAAAGATAGCTCGGTGGATCATAATGGGCCGCTGACGACTGCCATCAGCCGCCACATACTCGAGCTGGAAGCGCTCCGGCAGGTTGAAATCGAGCTGGATCGTGGAGCACTGCCAAAGCCGACCGATGGCGTCCTCGATCTTCAGGTCGATCTTGGGGCCATAGAAGGCGCCGCCGCCTTCATCCAGCTTGTAGCTCCACCCCTTGCGCTCCAGCGCCTCCACCAGCCCGCGCGTGGCCAGCTCCCACACCGCGTCGTCGCCGATCGACTTGGCGGGCCGGGTGGAGAGGTGGATCTGGTAGCTGCGGAAATCGAAGGTGGAGAGGATGCGCTCGGTGAGGTTCAGCACCCGCAGGATCTCATCGCCGATCTGCTCCGGCAGGCAGAACACGTGGGCGTCGTCCTGGGTGAAGCCGCGCACCCGCATCAGCCCGTGCATCACGCCGGGGCGCTCATAGCGATACACGGTGCCCAGCTCGGCCCAGCGGATCGGCAGCTCGCGGTAAGAGCGCATCCGGGCGGCGTAGGTGAGCACGTGGAAGGGGCAGTTCATCGGCTTGAGCTGGAACTGGCGCGCATCCACCTGCATCGGACCGAACATGCTCTCGGCATAGAAATCGAGGTGGCCGGAGGTGCGCCACAGCTCGATGTCAGCCACGTGAGGGGTGTAGAGAAGCTCGTAACCGTCCTCGAAATGGGCCTGGCGCCAGAAGTCCTCGATCAGGAGCCGCATGCGGGCGCCGCGTGGATGCCAGAACACCAGGCCGGCGCCGGCCTCATCCTCAATCGAGAACAGGTCAAGATCGGTACCCAGGCGGCGGTGGTCGCGGCGCAGGGCCTCCTGCCGCCGCCGCTGGTGTTCGGCCAGCTGTTCGGGGGTTTCCCAGGCGGTGCCGTAGATGCGCTGCAGCTGGGCGTTGTTTTCGTCCCCCCGCCAGTAGGCGCCGGCCACGCTCTCCAGCTCAAAGGCCTTCGGATCCAGCTCGGCGGTGCTCGCCACATGGGGACCGGCGCACAGGTCCCACCAGCCCTCGCCGAGGGTGTAGATCGTGATCGGCTCCTGCAGGCCCGCCAGGATCTCGAGTTTGTAGGGCTCGTTCTGGGCCTGGATGCGCCGCTCGGCCTCCTGGCGGCTCACCTCGATGCGCTCCAGGGGCAGGCGACGGGCGATGATCCGGCCCATCTCCTTCTTGATGGCCTTGAGATCGGCCTCGGTGAAGGGCTCAGGATGGTCGAAGTCGTAGTAGAAACCCGTTTCGGTCCAGGGACCGATCGTGACCTGGGCACGGGGAAACAGCTTCTGCACCGCCATCGCCAGCACATGGCTCATCGAATGGCGGATGCGCAACAGCTGGGGGCTCTCGCTCGTCTTCGGCAGGCTGATGGAAGCCGTGGCGCCGGTGCCGCCGCCGTTCCCCCGCGCGGGATGCTGGGCCGGGTCAGCGATCGGCGAGCTGGTCACGGAGGCACCGGGAGAAGGGGTGATCCTACGCAGCGCCACCGGCCGCTCCGGTTCGGGAGCGACAGGCTCCCTAGCCTGAAGCCAACCCGCCTGGGGCCGTGCCGCCCAGCTCCGCCGCGCCGATGAAAGCCGCGCCCCGCTTCCCCGCCGATCTCCTCCGGAGCGGCCTGCGCCGGGTGCCGGCGGAGCGGCGCTCCCTGGCGGTGAGCTATCTGCTCTGGTGCCTGGCCCTGGTGGGGGTGTGCGGCCTGCAGCGCTTCTACAACCGCAAGCCGATCAGTGGACTGCTGTGGTTGTTCAGCTTCGGGCTGTGCGGTCTGGGGCAGCTGGTCGATCTGCTGCTGATCCCGTCGATGGTGGAGGAGGCCAACCAGCCCGTGCTGCTGGCGGAGGCCCTGGCCCAGCTGGAGGCGGCCGAGGGCCCCTCCCTGGAGCGCCAGCTGCTGCTGCTGGCCCGGCGGAGAGGCCCCCAGGGCTTCACCCTCAACGACGCGCTGGTGGAACTGGAGCTGCCCCGCTCGATCGACAGCGCCACGGTGAGCGCGGAGATCGAGCGCCTGCTGCTCGCCCAGCTGCTGGATGTGGGCAACGACCCGCGCGGCCGGGTGGTGTATCGCGAACCCTGATCCAGCAGGGCGGCACAGCTGGCCCCACGGCAACGGGAGGCGAAGAGAAGCGAAAAGAGACAACAACAGACAACTTCTCCCGACATTGCCAAACCTTGCCTGCTCCCCATTCTTGGGCCCGCAACGAACCGCGAGCCTCCGCACATGTTTCGTTCACCCGCGGCGATCCGCCCCCCCTGCCGCCCCTGTGCCGCCGGATCAAAGCCACTAGCCCGCCCGCAGCTCCCGCTGGCGCTCCACCTCACGGCGGAAGAAACCCTGCAGCTCCGCCCTGGAGCGCACCGGCTGGCCATAGGCGCTCCCCCCCTCCAGGGTGGGCAAGGATGCCCACTCCGGGGCGAGGCGCGCCAGCACCTGGTCCGTCAGACCCTCCCGATCGAAGCGGTCCAGGGCGCCGCGCTTCTCCACCAGGTGCAGGGCCGCCTGGTCCTGGCTGGCCGGCCCGAAATCCGGCAGGCCCAGGTCGCGGGCGGCCGCCCGCCAGGTCTGGGGCAGGAACTGGTAGGCGCCGGCCGCCGCGCTCACGTAGCGGCGCCGCACCTCCAGCTCCGGATGGCGCGCGAAATCCGCGAAGCGACCACCGCCATAGAGCACCCGATAGCCCTCGCCACTGCCCTCCAGCCAGGTGCCCTCCGCGTAGCGAATCGTGTTGAGCAGCGCCCGGCGCTCCGGGGTCAGCCGATAGGCCCCCGGCTGGGCCTCCAGCCGCAGCTCCGGCAGGGACACCGGCGGCAGCGAGGCCAGCGCGGCGCTGGTGTCGCCCTGGCGGGGCTGGGAGACCGCCAGCGGCAGGAGCAGCAGCAGGGCCGCCAGGGAGGGAGGGGCCAGCGGCAGGGTGAGGCCGCGGCCGGGGCGACGGAGGCGGAGGGGATGGCGCAGGGGGCGGAGCAAAGGCAGAAGGGAACGGGATGACTGGGCAGGACCTTGCTCAAGTGCCACCGCTGGGCACCACCCCCCCGGCAGCCGCCCTGGACAATCCCCGTCGTCTGTGCTGAGCAGCGAGGCGACGGGGATCAAAACGTGTGCAAACCCTCACCGGAGTGGGCCTCCCGAAGACGGCCCACGGTTGAGCGTCGCGGCGGGAGTTGCGACTGAGACGCTCGCAACAGATCAGCGGCGCTGATCGATGGCCGGGGCAACGTTCAGAAGGATGGGCAGCGCCCCGGCGCCCTCAGCGGGGCGGCAGAAAGCCCAGAGCGTCCCGCACCCGGGCCAGGGTCTGGCCGGCCACGGCCTCGGCCCGCTGCCGTCCCTGCCCCAGCACCGCCTCCAGAGCGGCGGGATCCGCGCGCCAGGTGGCGTAGCGCTCCTGGATCGGCCGCAGCGCCTCGATCACCGCCTCGGCAAGGAGCGGCTTGAACTGGCCCCACCCCATCGCCGCGCACTCCTCCGCGGCCTTCTGGCGGCCCAGGCCCCGCAGCAGGGCGTAGAGCCCCAGCAGGTTGTCCGCCTCGGGGCGCTCCGGGTTGCCGAACTCCAGGCCGATCACCGGATCGGTCTTGGCGCGCTGGATCTTGCGGGCGATCAGCTCCGGCGGATCGA
>JBILEP010000243.1:0-3814 GCA_044352045.1 Cyanobium sp.
CCATCCCGGCGTGGTGCTCTACGGCGACGTGGAACTGGGGGAGGGCTGCGAACTGCACGCCGGGGCGGTGCTCCATCCAGGCAGCCGCCTCGGCCGGGGCTGCGTGGTGCACTCCAACGCGGTGATCGCCTCCGAGGGCTTCGGCTTCGTTCCCACCGCCACGGGCTGGCGCAAGATGCCCCAGACCGGCCGGGTGGTGCTCGAAGACGGCGTGGAGGTGGGCTGCGGCTCCACCATCGATCGGCCGGCGGTGGGGGAGACCCGCATCGGCGCTGGCACCAAGATCGACAACCTCGTGCATGTGGGCCACGGGGTGGTGACGGGCCGGGGCTGCGCCCTGGCGGCCCAGGTGGGCATCGCCGGTGGGGCGGTGCTCGGCGAGGGGGTGATCCTGGCCGGTCAGGTGGGGGTGGCCAACCGCGCCCGCATCGGCGATCGGGCGATCGCCTCCTCCAAGTCGGGCATCCATGGCGAGGTGGCCGCCGGCGAAGTGGTGAGCGGCTATCCAGCGATCCCCAACCGCCTCTGGCTGCGCTGCTCGGCGGCCTTCAGCAAGCTGCCGGAGATGGCCCGCACCCTGCGCGCCCTGCAGCGGTAGCCTCCGCCCTGCGCTCCCCGCTGCGGCCGATGTCCACCCACCGGATCACCCTGCTCCCCGGCGACGGCATCGGTCCGGAGATCACCGCCGTGGCCCGGGCCCTGCTGGAAGCGGTCGCCCGCCGCCACCACTTCAGCCTGGAGTTCGACGAGCAACCGATCGGCGGAGCGGCGATCGACGCGACCGGCGTGCCCCTGCCGGAAGCCACCCTGGCGGCCTGCCGCGCCAGCGAGGCGGTGCTGCTGGCGGCGATCGGCAGTCCCCGCTTCGATGCCCTGCCACGGGAGCTGCGCCCCGAATCAGGCTTGCTGGCCCTGCGCTCCGGCCTGGGCCTGTTCGCCAACCTGCGGCCGGTGCGCATCCTGCCCGCCCTGATCAGCGCCAGCAGCCTGCGGCCTGAGGTGATCGCGGGAGTCGACCTGATGGTGGTGCGCGAACTGATCGGCGGCGTCTACTTCGGCCTGCCCAAAGGCCGTGTTGAAGCCGGCGGTCATGTGCGCGCCTTCAACACCATGGTTTACGAAGACCACGAGGTGGACCGGATCGCCCGGGTGGGCTTCGCCCTGGCCCGGGAACGCCGCGGTCGCCTCTGCTCCGTCGACAAGGCCAACGTGCTGGAGGTCAGCCAGCTGTGGCGCGACCGGGTGGAGGCCATCCACGCGGACTACGCCGATGTGAGCCTCAGCCACATGTACGTGGACAACGCCGCCATGCAGCTGGTGCGCGACCCGCGCCAGTTCGATGTGCTGCTCACCAGCAACCTCTTCGGCGACATCCTCAGCGACGAGGCGGCCATGCTGAGCGGCTCGATCGGCATGCTCCCCTCCGCCTCCCTCGGGGCCGAGGGACCGGGATTGTTTGAGCCGATCCATGGCTCCGCCCCCGATATCGCGGGCCAGGATCGGGCCAATCCCCTGGCGATGGTGCTCTCGGCGGCGATGCTGCTGCGCCAGGGGCTCGGGCGGGAGGCCGCCGCCGCCGATCTGGAAGCAGCCGTCGACCGGGTGCTGGCCCTGGGTCTGCGCACCGCCGACCTGATGGCTGAGGGCTGCACCCAGGTGGGCTGCCGGGAGATGGGGGAGCGGCTGCTGGCGGCGTTGGAGGGGGACCGGTGATCTGCGAAACTCTCAGGCGACTTCTCCAGCCCTGCCCCGATGTCGAAGCGTCACCCGGTCGTGGCCGTCACCGGTTCCTCCGGCGCAGGAACCAGCACCGTCAAGCGCGCCTTCGAATACATCTTCTCCCGTGAGGGCATCACCCCGGCGGTGGTCGAGGGCGACAGCTACCACCGCTACGAGCGCGGTCCGATGAAGGAGGCGATGGCCAGCGCCGTGGCCAAGGGGGAGAACTTCTCCCACTTCGGGCCGGAGGCCAATCTCTTCGACAAGCTGGAGGAGCTGTTCCGCACCTACGGCGAGAGCGGCGGCGGCCAGAAGCGCTACTACCTCCACTCCCTCGAGGAGGCGGCCGAACACAACGCCCGTCTGGGCACCAACCTGGACCCCGGCCAGTTCACCCCCTGGGAGCCCATCCCCGCCGCCACCGATCTGCTCTTCTACGAGGGTCTCCATGGCGGCGTGGTGGGCGACGGCTATGACGTGGCCTCCTTTGCCGACCTGCTGATCGGCGTGGTGCCGATCACCAACCTGGAATGGATCCAGAAGATTGCCCGGGACAACGCCGAGCGGGGCTATTCCGCCGAGGCCACGGTCGACACGATCCTGCGCCGCATGCCCGACTACATCAACCACATCTGTCCCCAGTTCAGCCGCACGGACATCAACTTCCAGCGGGTGCCCACGGTGGACACCTCCAACCCATTCATGATCCGCCCCATCCCCACCGCGGATGAAAGCTTCGTGATCATCCACTTCCGCAAGGGAGCCCGGGAGAAGTGGGGGATCGACTTCCCCTACCTGCTCGACATGATCCACGACTCCTTCATGTCCAGCCCCACCAGCATCGTGGTGAACGGCGGCAAGATGGGCTTTGCGATGGAGCTGATCCTCACTCCGATCATCCACCGCATGATCGAAGAGAAAAAGACACTCGCCTGAGTCGCCTCAGTCCCTTTTTCTCCCTAAGATCCGCGCATTCGCGTCGCGGACTGCCATCACCGCCAGCCCCGCCCCGCCCGATCGCGTCGCGGCCATGCCCTCCTTCCGGATCGCAGCTGCGGGCGCCCCATCCTTCCAGCCGCCCCCGCTGCGGCTGGATCGGATCAACAGCCGCGACCTGCTGGCAGCGGCAAGGCGGGTGTATTACGCCTTCCTCAGCGCCACCGCCAGCGCGGCCGATCCCCTCGGGGTGGTTCTCAGCGGTGCCGAAAAGGGCAGTCCGCGGGGCCGGGTGGTGTTCAGCCCGCCGGTGCTGCTGCCGGATGAGGAGTTTGTGGCCCTCGATCTCCTTCGCAACGGTGGCCCCCGCCCCGGCGGCGCCCGTGGCGGAGCCGGCCGCGCCCGCTCCCTGCGCCCTCTCTCCGCATGAGCGCCCCCATCCTCATCGGACCACCCACCACCGCCGAGCTGTCCCTGGCGGCCCCACCGCTGCTCCTGCTGGCGGCCTTTCTCGGGAGCTGCTTCGGCAGCTTCGCCAACGTGGTGGCCTGGCGGTTGCCCCGCCAGGAGTCGCTGGTTCGCCCCCCCAGCCACTGCCCCCGCTGCGGCACCCCGCTGGCCTGGTTCGAGAACCTGCCGGTTCTGGGCTGGCTGGTGGTGCGCGGCCGTTGCCGCCATTGCCTCGCGCCTGTGTCGATCCGCTACCCCGCCGTGGAACTGCTGGCGGCAGGCCTGTGGGTGGCGGTGCTGCTGGCCAGCCCCACCGCCATGGGGGCTGCGCCCCAGCCCGTGCTGATCGTGCTCGCCGGCTGGCTGCTCACCGCCTGGCTCCTGCCCCTGCTGCTGATCGATCTCGACAGTCTCTGGTTGCCGGAGCCCCTCTGCCGCTGGGGGCTGGTGCTGGGCCTCCTGGTGACCGCCCTGCTCGGCTTCCTGCAGGGGGAGGCCACCGGACGCGCCCTGCTGTTTCAGCATCTGATCGCGGCCGCCCTCGGCCTGCTGGGCTTTGAGGCGGTGAGCGCCCTGGGGGAGCGGCTGATCGGCAAGCCGGCCCTCGGCCTGGGGGACGCCAAGCTGGCGGCCCTGATGGGGGCCTGGCTCGGGCCCACCGGGCTGGGGGTGGCGGTGGCCCTGGCGGTGCTCGGCGGCGCGGTGTTTG
>JBILEP010000244.1:0-3800 GCA_044352045.1 Cyanobium sp.
TCCATCCCGTGTTCGCCGATGTCAAGGCCCTCCACCTCCTCCGCTTCGGTTACCCGGATGCCACCGGTGAGGGAGCCGAGGAGCGTCCAGAGAGCCAGGGAGGTGACGATCGAGAACAGCGAGAAGGCCAGCACCCCCACGATCTGGTAGCCGAGCTGGCTGAAACCGTGGCCGGTGAGCAGCCCCTTGTCGGTGTTGAACAGACCCACGGCCAGGGTGCCCCACATGCCGCAGACGCCATGTACGGAAAAGGCCCCTACCGGGTCATCGATCTTGAGGGAATCGATGAAGCCCACCGACCAAACCACCAGGGCGCCGGCGATGAAGCCCACCACCCAGGCCGCTGGCATCGAAAAGCCATCGCAGCCGGCGGTCACGCCCACCAGGCCGGCGAGGATGCCGTTGATGGTCATCGTCAGATCGGGCTTGCCACCAGTGATCTGGCTCACCAGGGTTCCGGAGATGCCGCCGGCGGCGCCCCCCAGGGTGGTGGTGACGGCGATGTAGGGCACCTCGGGGGCCACCGCCAACCAGGAGCCGGGGTTGAAGCCATACCAGCCGATCCAGAGGATCAGGCAACCGAGTGTGGCGATTGAGAGGTTGTGGCCGGGAATGGCCTGGGGCTTGTCGCCCACAAACTTGCCGATGCGGGGGCCGAGCAGGAGGGCTCCGGTGAGGCCGGCCCAGGCTCCGAAGGTGTGCACCACGCTGGAGCCGGCGAAGTCGATGAAGCCGAGCTTGTTGAGCCAGCCTTCGCCCACGTTCCACTGCCAGGATCCGGAGATGGGATAGAGGATGCCGACAAGCACCAGCGAAAAGATCACGAACTCGTTGAACTTGATCCGTTCGGCCACCAGGCCGGAAACGATTGTGGCGGCGGTGCCGGCGAAGGCCGCCTGGAAGAGGAAATCGACACTGGGCACCAGCTTGCCCTCCTTAACCATCTCGGGGGTCACCGTGGGGTCGAAGAAAATGCCACCAAACTTGAGCCAGCCGGGGATCACCCAGTCGGCGTTGTACATGATCTTGTAGCCGATGAACCAGTAGGCCGTGACCGCCAGGGCGAAGACGATTAGATTCTTGGCCAGAATATTGACAGCATTTTTCTGGCGGCAGAGTCCGGCCTCCACCATGGCGAAGCCGGCGTTCATGAAGATGACAAGAACGGCGCAGATCAGCAGAAAGGTGTTGTTGGCCAGGAAGGCCGGCGTGAGTTCCGGCAGATCCGCCGCCCGAGCCGCGAGGTTGAACAGTCCCAGGCCGAAGAGGGCAACAGGCACACAGGCGAGCCAGGTGAGACCGCGCTGGCTTGATAGCCCGGGAAGGCGGCGCAGCAGCCGCAGGGGCGCCTCGTGGAGGCTGTCTTGGCCGAGGCTGGGCAATGGGGAGCGGCGTGGGATCTGAGGGGGAATGGTCATGGAGAGAAGAAGCGCAAGTGAACGGTGGCAGCAGCAGGCGCGGAAGGCCTACTCAGGCATGAGAAGATCGCCCGGAAGGCCTGCCATTCAAGTGGCAACGGATACGAAATGCTCAATTGAGACCCCCTTGCCCCAATCTGCGATCCGTCGACCTATGGTTTGAGGCTATCTCGCAAGCTTCAACTGCCCAACATCCCTGCGATCGGCAGGAGCAGGCTGTGAGCCCTAGATTAACCAACCCATCCTTTTCTCATTACCCTCCAGTCTCATGAAACTCATTCTTGCCATCATTCGCCCCGAGAAGCTCGAAGTCACCAAGGACGCGCTCGTAGCCTGCGGCATCAGCGGCATCACTGTCAGCTCCGTGAACGGTTTCGGCAAGCAGCTCGGCCACAGAGAGGTTTATCGGGGTGTGGAGATGCAGGCCAGGCTGCTCGCCAAGGTGATGCTCACCCTGCTGGTGGTCGATGAGTTGGTGGCCGAGGTGAAGGCGGTCATCCGCGAGTCCGCCATGACCGGTGAAATCGGCGATGGCAAGATCATCGTGCTGGCGGTAGAGGACGCCATGCGGATCCGCACCGGTGAGAGCGGCGTCGCCAGCCTCGCCTGAACGGAACTCGCGGGCTGCGGCTTTCGCCGCCCCTGGGCGAGAATTGTTCGCACACGTTTTGCATGGCGACCTTGGCGGATGCCGCGCTTCCCTGGCCAGAGCTCGAGCGGCTGGTCAGCGACTATGCCCCTTCCCAGGCGGATGCCAGCGACGGCAGCCACAGCGCCCGCGCCCATCTGCGTCTGTTCGGCCAGGATCCCGAAGCGGTGAGAGTCACCCTGTACCGCGACCATCACGCCTGGTGTCCCTACTGCCAAAAGGTGTGGCTATGGCTGGAGGAGCGGCGGATCCCCTACCGGGTCCGCAAGGTGGCGATGGTCTGCTACGGGGAGAAGGAGTCGTGGTACCGCCGCATGGTGCCCTCCGGCTACCTGCCGGCCCTGGAGCTCGACGGCCGTCTGATCACCGAGAGCGACCAGATCCTGGCAGAACTGGAGACCTGCTTCGGCCGCATCGGACCCGCTCTGCAGGATCCGGCCGTCCGGGAGCTGCGCGCTCTGGAGCGGGAGCTGTTCCGGGCCTGGTGCGTCTGGCTCTGCCAGCCCCCCCGCAACGCCCGGGAGGAGCGGGGCTTCGAGGCGGGCTTCTGCGACCGACTGCGCCGGCTGGAGGAGGAGCTGACGCGGCGCGATGGGGCGTTTCTGTTCGGGGAGCTGAGCAGCGCCGACCTGGTGTTCGTGCCGTTCCTTGAGCGAATGAGCGCATCCCTGGCCTACTACAAGGGCTATCTGCTGCGCCACTCCCATGCGGTGATCGATCGCTGGTTTACGGAGCTGGAGCGGCGTCCCAGTTATCTCGGCACCCAGGGCGACTTCCACACCCACGCCCACGACCTCCCTCCCCAACTGGGGGGCTGCCAGGCCAACGGCACGCCGGAGCAACAGGAGTTGGCCAGAAGGGTTGATGAGGGTCCCTGGCCGATCCTCGGCGAAGGTGAGAAGGATCCGGAAACCAGCCAGCCAGAACCCCCCGGTTCGGTATGGCTGGCCCTGGGGCGAACCGTCAAACACCGGCTGCCGCTGCTGACGCGCCATCCCCTTGGGGAGCAAGGCTTTGACGCCCCGCTGCGGGCGGCCCTCACCCACCTGGCGACGGGGGAAAGTTGCCGGCCCCCTTCGGGCAGCGCCCCGGCCCTGCGCTACCTGCGGGATCGGGTCAGCGTGCCTCGGGACATGCCCCTGCATGCGGCCCGCCACTTGCGCGCGGCGCTGGAGCGCACCGCTTGCCTCGACCCCGCCGACGGCTCGGCCCGTCCTGCGCCGATCCCCACGCGCCATCGCCTGGATCAGGATCCGCGACCCTTCCTGCAGGCCTCCAGCAGCGACGTTCCCCTGAACGGATGACGCCACCACGCCACCACAGGATCAGCGCGCTGGCGGCTCTGACGCTGGCGGTGGGCTTCGGGTGCGGCTACCCCAGAGTCTTCAGCGGGGCGGCTCGGGCCCTGGAGCTGCGGGGCTCCACCTATTTCACCAGTCCACCCTGGAAAGCGGAGCTGCGCTCGTACAACACCAACGTCGCCGAGGCCGGGGTGGAGCACTACCTCACCATCGAGCTCTCGCCGCAGGCGGGGGCTTCCCTGGCCGAGCTGAGCCTGCAGCAGATCCGTGGCGCCGATACGGACTTCATCGAGCGGCTGGATCGGGCCCGCGCCTTCATCGGCCGGCCGCGGCGGGAGGGGCGCGCCGTGCCGGTGGCGCTGCGCTTCGAGCCGGCGGAGGGTCTGCTGAGGCTTCGCTTCCCAGAACCGATCCCTCCGGGCACCACCCTCA
>JBILEP010000245.1:0-3791 GCA_044352045.1 Cyanobium sp.
GTTGCCTCCATGATGGTGCCTGCTGTCACTGTGGCTTGGTGGCCGCATTGCCGACACTGATACCGCCTGAGCCTGCGTCCGTAAACGAGTCCATGAGCAGCGCCCTCGCAGCGTGGACAACGAAAGCCATGAGGCCAACGCATTTGGGCCAAGGCATCTTCACACTGAGCTTCCGTCCCGTAGAGCTTCTGGAACTCGGGCACGGAGAGCCCCTGCTGGAACTGAATGGCGTCGCGCCCCACGACTTGAATGGTATCTGTGTACCACTCTGCGGGCTCGCCGCGTCGTTCAGGGAGTCATCTGCGTAATCAAGTGACGTCATGGGGTGCAATCAGCAGCACCCTCTTGCGGGCGCCGCGCATCATCTCGTCGAGGCCGAGCATCGATCTAGGCCAGTGGTGCAAGGATTCCTTGGCCATCACGCCATCGATGCTGTCGCTGGCGACGGGCAGGTTCTCGCTATCGGCGAACAACACGTCATCCACCCAGCCATCCGCAACGGCCTGCTGGATGCCATCAACGTAGAGATCCGTGGCGATGCAGCGGGCATGGGGGAAGCGTCGCTTGAAATAGGTCGCATCCCGCGCCAGATTGTCACCCACGCCGAGGATGCTCTCGGGTTGAAGATGGTCGAGCAGCCCATCGCTCGCGGCGAGCATGCCGTCAGGGCGTTCGGTGTCCGGATGGGCGGGATCGAAGCCACCGGGCCAGGAAGATTGTGCGTCGTGCTTGTGCAGGATTCTGTTTTAGGCACTGAAATCTGACGGCGTGCTCGAATCCTGCATGGCGGCCAGGGTCATGGCGGCCAGGGTGATGGCGGCAATCTCGCGATGTTCAGCCCGGCTCCTCCTCCCCGAGCAGCGCGTAGATGCGCGCGGCCGCCTCCGGTGGCACCGGCAGAATCGAGAGCCGGTTACCCCGTCGCACCACGCTGAGTTGCTCGGGGCTGAACTCCTCGCGCAAGGCGTCCAGGCTCAGCAGGCGGCGGAAGGTGCGGCGATGGCGCAGGCGTACGCAGTCCCAGCGGGGGGCGTCCGGCTTGGAGGCGGGGTCGAAGTATTTCGAGGTCGGGTCAAACTGGCTGGGGTCGGTGAGGCCGGTTTCGATCACCTCCATCAGCCCGACGATGCCGGGGGGGGTGGCGTTGGAGTGGTAGAAGAAGGCCAGGTCGCCCACCGCCATGCTGCGCATGAAGTTGCGGGCTTGGTAATTGCGGATGCCATCCCAGAGGGTGCTTCCCTCCCGCTCCAGCGTGGCGATGCCGTAGACATCCGGCTCGCTCTTCATCAGCCAGTGGGGGGTGGTGAGGCGGGTCATCGTTCCTCCGGCAGGGCCGCCACCAGCTGGCGGAAATGGTCGCCGCGGGCTTCGAAGTCGCGGTATTGATCAAAGCTGGCGCAGGCCGGCGAGAGCAGCACGGCCCGGGCGCCGCCGCTGAGCGCATCGGCCCGCTCCACGGCCTCCGCCATCCCCTCGCAGAGCGCTACGGCGCCGGGGTAGGCGGACTCCGCCAGCAGGGCCGCGAACGGCTCGCGGGCCGCACCGAAGAGCACCACGGCGCTCGCCTGGCGCGCCAGCTGCTCCAACCAGCCCCGGGCCTCCCCCTGCTTGGCCTCGCCGCCGGCCAGCACCACCAACGGCCCCTCCAGGGCGCGCAGCGCCACCTCGGCGGCGTCGTAGTTGGTGGCCTTGCTGTCGTTGAACCAGGTGACGCCGCGGCGCTCCCGGATCCGCTCCAGCCTGTGGGGCACCCCGGGGAAGCGGCGGAAGGCCTCTTCCATCACCGTCGCCTCCAGGCCGGCGCGCACCCCCACGGCTGTGGCCATCAGCAGGTTCTGGCGGTTGTGGGCGCCGGGCATGGCCAGGCAGTCCGCCGGGAAGAGGGGCCCGGTGGCGCCGCGCACCAGGCCGTCCTCCACCCAGAGGAAGGGATCGATCGTCGCCGGCAGATCCTGCCGCGGCCCGGCGCTCACCCAGTCGGCCACATCCCAGCTGGCGGCCCGCTCCCGCAGGTCGGGATCATCGGCGTTGAGCACCCGGATCCGGGACTGTTCAAGCAGGCGCCGTTTGGTCGCCCGGTAGTTGTCGAGCGTGCCGTGCCGTTCCAGGTGGTCGGGGGTGAGGGTGGTCCAGAGGCCGATGGCGGGCGCCAGCTCGGGGGTCTGCTCGATCTGGTAGCTGCTCACCTCCACCACCAGCCAATCGGGCCTGGCCTGGCCGGGGCGGCAGCGCTCCCGCGCCAGCTCCGCCGCCGAGAAACCGACGTTGCCGCAGAGGGGCGCGTCCAGGCCGGCGTGGCTCAGCAGGTGGTGCACCAGGTGGGTGACGGTGGTTTTGCCGTTGGTGCCGGTGATCCCGATCCAGGGCACCCCAGCGCTGGCCCGCCAGGCCGCCAGCAGTTCCCCCTCCACGGGCACGCCGCGGCGGCGCAGCTCCGCCAGCACCGGGTGATCCCAGCGGATGCCGGGGCTGACCACCACGGCCTGCGGCGCCGCCGGCAGGGCGTCGAAGCTCTCCAGGGCCAGGGGGGTGGCCAGGGAGACGCCGATGCCTTCGGCCTCCAGCTCGGCGGCCCGCTGGCGCAGCTCCGGGGTGTCGCGGCTCTCAAACAGGCGCACGCTGCGGCCCTGGTCATGAAGCAGGCGAGCGGCGCCAATGCCGGAGCGACCCAGGCCGAGGATCACCGTCGCGGCGGTCGTCGGGGGCGTTGAGTCGCTCACGGTTCGCTCCTGAATCGTGCGCTGGGCCTGGGATCTAGGGAGATGGGCGATACTGGAATCGAACCAGTGACTCCTACCGTGTCAAGGTAGTGCTCTACCTCTGAGCTAATCGCCCGGCCGCGCATCCCGCACAGGAACCTAGCAGCCGGTTCAGCGGCGCTCCAGGGCGATCCGCAGCCTCTCCCGCTTCGTCGGCTCGATCGCCAGGATCTCCAGCTCGCCCCGGTCGCGCAGCTGCACCCGCTCCCCCACCCGCAGCTCGCGGCTGGGGCTGCTCACCGGTTGCCAGTCGATCCGCACCGCCCCCTGGCGGATCAGCTCCGCCATGCGGCTGCGGGAGAGGGCGAAGCCGGCGGAGGCCACCGCGTCCAGCCGGCGGGAGGCCTCCACCGTGGTCAGGCGGCGGGGGGTGCGGGGCGGCGGCGGCTGCAGCGCCTCGAGCGGCTTGGCCTCGCAGCGCACCGGCACGCTGCGCACCTGCCCCTCGCGGCCATCCAGGGCCGCGGCCAGCGGCGCCGTGAGGATCGCCCGGGCGCCCCGGTCACCCCGCTGCCACAGGTCGCCCAGATCCCCCTCCGGCGCGCCCATCGCCAGCAGCGCGGCGCGGAACTCCTCCGGCGCGGCCGGATCGAAGAGGAAATTGCCGGCGATCTCCAGGCCCGTCAGCGCCGGTGGTGGCGACTCCGGGGCCGGCTCGCCGCGCCAGAGCATCAGCCGCCGCCGTTCGGCGCCGGGGTGGCCCCCCTCGCTGCTGAACCGCAACTCGCTGAGGCTGGCCAGTCGCGCCTCGGCCTCTTCCCGTAGATCGGGGGGCAGGAAGGGGGTCCAGCAGGGTTCCCAGGTGCGCAGCGCCCGCTCCGCCAGGGCGAGCAGCGGCTTCAGCCCGCCGGGGTCGCGGCAGCCCTGCAGCAGGTCGCGGTGCTCTGGCATGCCCCTCTCCTCCCCCGCCTCAGCCGTCCCCGAGCCGCACCACGGCCTTCGGGCGGGCCTGCTGCAGCAGGGACCAGGGCACCTCCGCCCCCGGGGCCGGATCGATCAGCAGCAGCCAGCAGCCCTCCTGGAGGCGGTTGC
>JBILEP010000246.1:0-3790 GCA_044352045.1 Cyanobium sp.
CCGGCCTCGTCGGCGCTGGCGAACACGGCGCGGATCGTGCGGGCCACCGCCTCATGGCCCAGCACCAGCTCGCGCACCATCTCCAGCGCGGTGGGGGTGCCGGGGGTTTCCGGAATCGAGGCCAGGGCGGCGATGGCGGCGCTGCCGTAGGGGGCCAGGTGGCCGAGGGCGCGGATGCGCTCGGCGATGGCGTCGAGGGCGTTCCAGAGCTCCGTGTACTGATCCATGAACATCAGGTGGAGCGTGTTGAACATCGGGCCGGTGACGTTCCAGTGGAAGCCATGGGTCTTGGCGTAGAGCACGGTGCTGTCGGCCAGCACGCGGCCGAGCCCCTCGGCGATCGCGGCCCGCTGGTCGGCGGGCAGGCCGATGTCGATCGGCGGGGCGCCGGGCGTGGAGGTCTGGGCGGAGGCGGTGAAGGTCATGGCGGGAAGGGGTTTCAATCGAGGCTGGTGAGGTACTCGCGCACCCGGCTGCGGTGGCGCGGCTGGCGCAGTTTCAGCAGGGCCCGGTGCTCAATCTGGCGCACCCGCTCGCGGGAGATCTGCAGGCTGGCGCCGATCTCGGTGAGGGTGCGGGGGGTGTCGTCCTCCAGGCCGAAGCGCTGGCGGATCACGTCCGCCTCCCGACTGCTGAGTTCCTCGAGCAGGGCTTCCAGGTCGTCGTGCAGCTGCTCGCGGGTGAGGGTTTGCTCGGGGGTGGCGTGGCTGTCCTCCAGCAGGTCGCCCAGGTCGGTCTCCTGGTCCCGGCCCACCCGCGCGTCCAGGGAGATGGGCTGGGGCTGACGCTGCAGGGTGAGGCGAACCACCTGCTCGCTGAGACCCAGCTCCTGGGCCAGCTCCGGCAGCGTTGGGCTGCGGCCCAGCCGGGCGGTGAGCTCCCGCTGGGCCCGCTTGAGGCGGTTGAGTTTTTCGGTGATGTGCACCGGCAGGCGGATCGAGCGGCTCTGGCTGGCGATCGCCCGGGTGATTCCCTGGCGGATCCACCAGTAGGCGTAGGTGCTGAAGCGGAAGCCGCGGGTGGGATCGAAGCGCTCCACCGCCCGCTCCAGGCCGAGGGTGCCCTCCTGCACCAGATCGAGCAGCTCCAGGCCCCGCCGCTGGTATTTCTTCGCCACCGCCACCACCAGGCGCAGGTTGGCCTGGATCATCCGCTCCTTGGCCCGGCGGCCGCGGTGCAGGGCCCGGCGCAGGTCAGCCAGGCTGAGGCCGGCCCGCTCCGCCCAGCCGGGGCTGGCCTCGGGCGGATCGGCGGGATCGCGGCAGGCCAGCAGCCGCTCCCGCTGCTGCACCAGCCGGGCCAGGAGCAGCTCCTCCTCCGGGCTGAGCAGCTCCACCCGGCCGATGTCCTGCAGGTACTGCCGCACCAGATCGGTGGTGGAGAGGGAGCCAGGCAAGACAGACCGCAGGAAAGTCCAAGAGTGCTTCGCGTATGCGACAGAGGGGTGCTTTGCGGCGGTTTGCTTCGGAATTCCGGCAGTGATCTGCAGCCCGACCTGGCGGAACGCCCCGCCTCAGTCCTCCTCCTCCACCCAGGTGCTGGCCACATGCAGCTCCCGCAGCTGCTTGTCGTCCACCCCGGCGGGGGCGCCGGTGAGCAGGCAGCGGGCCTGCTGGGTTTTCGGGAAGGCGATGGTGTCGCGGATCGATTCCTCGCCCGCCAGCAGCATGGTCATGCGATCGAGGCCGTAGGCGATGCCGCCGTGGGGCGGGGCGCCCATGTCGAGGGCCTCCAGCAGGAAGCCGAACTGGCGCTCCGCCTCCTCCAGGGGCAGGCCGATCGCCTGCAGCACCTGGCGCTGCAGGGCGGAATCGTGGATGCGCAGCGAGCCGCCGCCCAGCTCCAAGCCGTTGAGCACCAGGTCGTAGGCCTGGGCGCGGGCGGTGGGCAGGGTTTCGGCCCAGGCGGCCGGATCGCGGCCCAGGTCGTCGGCGTTGGGGGCGCAGAAGGGGTGATGCAGCGCTTCGAGGCGGTTTTCGTCGGCGTTGAATTCGAACATCGGGAAATCCACCACCCAGAGGAAGTTCCAGATGGTGTTGTCGCGCTCGGCCGGCACCAGGCCCAGCTCGCGGGCCAGGAACTGGCGCACCCGATCGAGGGCCTTGTTCACCGTGGCGGTGTCGCCGGCACCGAAGAGCAGCAGGGTGCCGGGCTCGGCGCCGGTGCGGGCCAGCAGCTCGGCCTTCTTGGCCTCGGAGAGGTTGTCCTTGATCGCGCCGATCGTGTCGATCTCGCCGTCCTCCCGCACGCGGATGAAGGCCAGGCCGCCAGCGCCGGCCTTCTGGGCTTCGCTGAACACATCACCGCCGGGCTTGATGCGCACGTTGCTGAGCGCCTCGTTGCCGCCGGGCACCGGCAGCACCTTCACGGCGCCGCCAGCTGCCACGGCGCCGCTGAACACCTTGAAGCCCATGTCCGCCACCAGGTCGGACACATCCACCAGCTCCATGCCGTAGCGGGTGTCGGGCCGGTCGGTGCCGTAGCGGGCCATGGCGTCGTGCCAGCTGAGGCGTGGGAAGGGAAGGGGCAGCTCGATCCCCTTCACCTCTTTCCAGATCGCGGCGATCAGGCGTTCGTTGAGGGCCAGGATCTGCTCCTGATCCAGGAAGCTCATCTCCATGTCCAGCTGGGTGAACTCCGGCTGGCGATCGGCTCGCAGATCCTCATCGCGGAAGCAACGGGCGATCTGGTAGTAGCGCTCTACTCCGCCCACCATCAGCAGTTGCTTGAACAGCTGGGGCGACTGGGGCAGGGCGAACCACTCGCCGCCGCACACCCGGCTGGGCACCAGGTAATCGCGGGCGCCCTCCGGGGTGGAGCGGGTGAGCACCGGCGTCTCCACTTCAAGGAAGCCCTCACCCGTCTCCGCCGGCCCGGCCCCGGCCAGGAAGGCGCGGATCGTTTTCACCACCTGATGGCGCAGCCGCAGGTTGGCGGACATGCGCTCGCGGCGCAGATCCAGATAGCGGTGGCGCAGCCGCAGCTCCTCGCGGGTGTTCTCCTCGTCGTGCACCGACACCGGGAAGGGCAGGTTGCCCTTGACGGTGTTCAGCACCGTGAGATCGCTGGCCAGCACTTCGAGGCTGCCGGTGGCCAGGCGTTCGTTGACCGATTCGGCGGGTCGCGCTCGCAGGGTGCCGGTGACCCGCAGCACGGTTTCGTTGCGCAGGTGCTCGGCCACGGCGAAGGCCGCCGGCCCCAGCTCCGGATCCACCGTCACCTGCACGGTGCCGCTGCGGTCGCGCAGATCCACGAAGATCACGCCGCCGTGGTCGCGGCGCCGGTCGACCCAGCCATGGAGGGTGACGGCGCGCTCCCCATCCTCCAGCCGCAGGTCGCCGCACCACTGGCGCGCCACGATCCCGGCCGGCTGAGGGGCTGGCTGGTCGGGGCTGACGGGGCTGCCCATGGGCTAAGGGGGGAGTAAAGAATGGATTCTCCCATTCGCTCCGCTGGCCCCTGGTCTCGGCCAGCCGCCCTCGCGGGAGTGGGTCAGAGCTGGAGGTCAGGGTTGAACGGGCTTGAAGTCGCGAAAACTTTGTAGTAACTGGGCGAAGGTGTGGGGGCGATGGCTTTCGAACGATGATGAAATATGGCCATTGCACCGCCTGTAACATCTGCGGGCTGGCCGTTTGTCCTATCCGCGGCACGCCTGGCTCATCCCTCCGCCGGCTGGAGATCCTCCAGCATCAGCGCCAGAGCTGCATTCAACTGCAATCGGTTTCGGGTGGTGTCTGCGAGGAGGAATCGGCACTGAGCAGCAAGGAATCGAGCTTGGATTCGAGTGCGG
>JBILEP010000247.1:0-3772 GCA_044352045.1 Cyanobium sp.
GCAACCGCGCCGAGGCGGCCGCCTCGATCCGCTTCGGGCTGGGGCGCGACACCGGTGAGGCGGAGATCGGACGGGCCATCGCCGCGGTGGAGGAGGCGGTGAGGGCCCTGCGGAATGGACCCTCGCTAGCGTGAATCCCCTGTTGCCCGCCCCGATGACCGCCCGCGCCGCCGGCCTCGACGTGGGGCTGGCGCTGCGGCAAGGCTGGCGGGCATTCCAGCGGGCGCCGTTCCGCTTCGTGGCCTTCAGTTTGTTGGTCACGGCCCTGCAGGCGCCGGGCAAGCTGCTGCTGGCGCCACTGCTGGAGGGCCAGGAATCGGGGGCCGGCGCGAGCGACTGGTGGCTGGCCGCCGGCGGCGCGCTCTGGATCGTGCTGGTGCACCTGTGGTCCAGCTGCGGCTTCGCGCGCGCCAGCTGGAGCGCCCTGGAGGGCCGACGCCCCACCCCCGCCTGCTTCCTACGCCCTGACCCTCGGGCCCTGGGCCGGGTGGCGGGGGCGGAGCTCACCCTCGCCGGGCTGGTGTTCGGGGCGGTGTTGCTGCTGGCCTTTCTGGAGGCGGCCGTCAGCCTGACCAGCCACGCCCTTGCCCTGCTGGTGGCGTTGCTGCCCCTGCCAGGCCTGGCTTATCTGGTGGTGAGTCAGCGCTTCCTGGTGCCGATCGCCCTGCTGGAGGGGCCCGGCTCCCTGGCCACGCTGGAGCGGGGCCGGCGGGTGGTGGATCCGCGCTGGGGATCGGTGCTGGGGCTGACACTGGCCCAGATCGGGCTGCTGCTGCTGGGGGTGATGGCGTTGTTGGTGGGGGTGTTCGCGGCCCTGCCGGTGATCGCCTGCAGCTCCACCGCCGCTTACCGCCAGCTCTTCGGTGAGCGGGATCGAACCGGCCTACTGGCGCGGACATCAGGGCCTGCCTAGGGTCCGGCCACTTGCTGAGCCGGGATGGCACCCTCCACAAGCGGAGCGCCGCGCTTGGATGTGAGCGCAGCCCTGCGGGACGGCTGGGCCGCGTTCCAGCGCGCCCCCTGGATCCTGAGCGGCTTCCTGCTGCTGGTGATCGCGCTCAGAGTGGCGCTCGAGGCTCTGCAGAGCACTCTGAGCATGGCCGTCGCCGATCAGCCCGCCGCCTTCCAGGTGGCGCCGATCCTGTGCGTGCTCGCGGCCTGGCTCCTGAACCTCTGGACCGTGGTGGGCCTGGTGCGCGGCGCCTGGATCACCCTGGAGGGCCGAAAGCCCGCCTTCCTGGAGCTGGTGCGTTGGGATGGCCCGGCGATCGGTCGGGTGCTGCTGGCCAGCCTGCTGCTGAGCCTGATCCTGATGCTGATCGTCGTGCCGCTGCTCTGGCTCCTGGTGGCGGCCCTGGATCAGCTGCTCGACTTCGACTTCTCGATGGGCGTCCCGATCGTGCGCAGTGTCACCCCCACCCCTGCTGTGGTGTTGCGGATCGTCCTCACCACGGTGGGGCTGGTGGGTCTGCTCACCTACCTGCAGGTGAACCAGCACTTCCTGGTGCAGCTGGCCTCGCTGCGGGGCACCGGCGCCTGGCAAACGCTCCGCGAGGGGCAGAGGGTGGTGGATCGGCAGTGGTGGCCGACCCTGGGGCTGGTGGCTCTGGAATCGTTGCTATTGCTGGCGGGGGTCCTGGCCCTGCTGCTGGGCCTGTTCGTGGCCGTGCCGGTGATCTTCTGCGTGTCGACGGCCGCCTACCGCCAGCTGTTCGAGGCCAAGCAGCCGGCGCTACCCAGCTGATTTCAGGGGGGCAGGCGGGTGCTGAGCAGCACGAAACCGATCACCCCCACCAGGGCCAGCACCGCCTGCGCCAGGCGGCTGACGAGCATGCCGGTGACCACCGCCAGGCCCACCAGCAGCGAGCGGCGCAACCGCAACAGACCCAGGGGCCCGAGGGCGGTGGGGGCGGTGAGCAGCTCCCCCAGGCTGGCGCCCAGCAGCGGTCCCACCAGGGCGCCCACCAGCGGTCCCCCCACCGGCAGCGCCGGCAGCAGCCCGAACAGGCCGACAATCAGCCCAAGACCGGAGCCGATGTAGGCCCAGCGGGTGGCCTGCAGGCGGGCGGCGCCGAGCACCAGGCCAAGGGCATCGGCGATCCAGCCGAGGAAAAAGATCACCAGGGCCAGAGCCAGGGTGGGCCAGCCGGCGCTCCATCCCACCCCCCAGATCCAGAGCAGGGTGCCCAAGGGGAGGAGAGCCAAACCGGGGAGGACGGGCAACAACGTTCCCGGGATCGCCATGACCTGCAAGAGCAGGGAGGCCCACCACAACCAGTCAGCGGGGGAGAGGGGGGATGCCGGGAGAGGGGGGAGATCCAATGCTGAAGGGAGACGCTACGAGCAAGAGACCCAGAATTTTGGCAAGCGTTGATGATCAGTGGGAATGGCTTCCGATGATGGAAACCCCTGGCAACGAAGGCTGGGAATCCGCACTCTCGGCAGGTAAGCGCTCACCGTAACTGGATGGCCAGCGGCGACGGGGGAGATGGAGGGTACCGAAACAGCGGTCGATCCACGGGAAGATGGCCGCATAGTTTTTGTCGATTGAAACACGCGACTCATTGCTGTGATGCCAGTGATGAAAGGCGGGGCTTGCCAGCCACCGCTCTAACGGCCCAAAACGCCAATTAATATTGGCATGCACGAAATAGGCCCACAGACCACCAATGATCAAGTAGGAACTCATCAGCACCGTGCCCTGACCCAAAGACCCCTGGGCCAGTCCGCAAATGTAAAGCAGAGCAACGCCGCAGAATTTAGTAAACACCATGTCGACAGGATGGGCACGGCTTGTCACCAGCCAGTCGATGGTTTCCGCCTGGTGATGGATGCGATGAAAGCGCCAGAGAAAAGGCACTTCATGGCTCCAGCGATGCCCCCAATAGGCTCCAACGTCACCAATGATCACTGCCAACGCGAATCGTAACAACAGGGGGATCGAAGCAACCCAACCGAAAACCCCTGCGGCATAGAGTGGCCGAACCACCGCCACAAGGGCGCCCAACAGCGCGGCCAGGAGCAACGGTGGAAGAATGGCATTGACAACGTAAAAAACAAGATCTTGACGCACATTTTTGCGCAGCATTGACCCCTCGCGTAGAGCAAAAGCCATCTCCAGCGGAACAAAGATAATCGCCAGAAAGAGAAAGCCCTGGAGAATCTGAAAAAGCGAGCCAGGTAAATGCAGAAGGTCAGGCTTCATCGCCGGAATGAGGGGGGCTGCTCAGGAACAAAAAACAAGCCTGCCCATGATACAGAATCCGGGCAGGCTTTTTGGCTTGGGAAATGGGGTGCTGGGGCGTCCCGCTGAATCAGGATGCGCGTTTCAGACGCCTCCGCAGACGACGGGTCATGCCGAAGGCCGCACCGACTCCCAACAGCGACAGGGGGCCTGGAACTGACGTGGGGGGGGTGGGTGGGCCGGGGGGAGTGGAATCAAGGATCTGGACGTTATCCAGAAGCAAGAAGGGCGGAAGACTATTCACGCCGCTTGGCTCCCCGCCTCCGACAACATTGCCCCAGGGAGTGAAGCTGAGATTGATCGATGACGTAGATGGAGTGAACGTGGTGCTGAAAGATCTCCAGGCTGTAAACCCATGGGAAGGATTAACCCAGGGTCCAACTTCAATGGACGAGGCTCCGATGCCGTCAACAATCCATTTCTGACTGGTATCACCAGAAAAATCTGTGCCGTTTAAACCTTGCTGGGCGCCAGCATACTCAAAGCTGAGCGTGTATGTGTTGGAGGTATCAAGCCCAGTCACGGTCT
>JBILEP010000248.1:0-3742 GCA_044352045.1 Cyanobium sp.
GTGCAGCTGGGAGAGGCCGAAGCGCTCGGCGTGATCGATCACCATCACGCTGGCCTCCGGCACATCCACCCCCACCTCCACCACGGTGGTGGAAACCAGCACCTGGCACTCGCCCCGGGCGAAAGCGCCGATCTCCGCCTGCTTGCGCTCGCTGGAGAGGCGCCCATGCAGCAGCCCCACCCGCAGCTCGGGGAACACCTCCTCGGCCAGATGGCGATGCACCTCCACCGCCGAGCGCAGGTCGAGCTTCTCCGACTCCTCCACCAGGGGCAGCACCACGTAGGCCCGCTGACCCCGCTGCACCTGCTCGCGGATCAGCGCCCAGGCCTGGGGCCGCTCTCCGCTGGCCAGGGTGGTGGTGCGGATCGGCGTGCGTCCGGGGGGCAGCTCATCGATCTGGCTCACATCCAGGTCGCCATGAAGAGAAAGGGCCAGGGTGCGGGGGATCGGCGTCGCCGTCATCGTCAGCAGGTGGGGCTGGAGACCCTTGGCCAGCAGCCGGTTGCGCTGGCGCACCCCGAAGCGGTGTTGCTCATCCACCACCACCAAGCCGAGGCGCTCGAACTGCACCGGGTCCTCCAGCAGGGCGTGGGTGCCCACCAGGATCTGCAGTTGCCCGTTGGCCAGATCCTGCAGCAGCTGGCGCCGCTGCCGCGCCGAGGTGGAGCCGGTGAGCAGGGCGAAGCTCACGTGCAGCCGGGGCAGCCACTCCGCCAGCCGCTGCAGATGCTGCTCCGCCAGCACCTCCGTGGGGGCCATCAGGGCCCCCTGCCAACCGGCCTGCACCGCCCCGAGCAGGGCCGCCAGCGCCACCACCGTCTTACCGCTGCCCACGTCCCCCTGCAGGAGCCGGGCCATCGGCCGGGTGCCGGCCATGTCCTCGCGGATCTCCGCCAGCACCCGCGCCTGGGCCCCGGTGAGGGGGAAGGGCAGGATCGCCAGCAGGCGAGCCACCAGGTCCTCCCCCCCGGGCGGCAGCGCCAGGGGGGGCGCGGGGCGGCTGCGCAACTGCTGGCGCCGCAGGGCGAGGGTGAGCTGCAGGAGCAGGAATTCGTCGAACACCAGCCGGCGACGACTGGCCTGCAGCTGCTCCTGACTCTCCGGCAGGTGGATGCCCCGGCGCGCCTCCGCCAGAGAGAGCAGGTCAAGCGGCCGCCGCAGGCCCGGATCGAGGGGATCACCCCAGTGGGCGATGCGCGGCAGCAGGCCGCGGATGGCGCCCGCCAGCCGCTCCTGGCTCAGCCCCTCCGCGAGGGCGTAGACCGGCACGATCCGGCCGATGGCCGCCGAGCGCACCGGGGCGGAGGCCCCCTCCAGCACCTCGATCAGGGGATCGCGGAAGGCCGGACCGTAGGGGGTTTCCCGCACCAGGCCGCTGACGGCCACGGTGGCCCCCGGCGGGTATTGGTTCTGCTGCAGGCGCAACGCCCCCGGCGAGGCGAAGCGGCGGCCGGCCAGAAAGCGCGACACCCGCAGCCGCCCCGTGCCATCGACCAGCTGCAGCTCCAGGATCGCCAGGTTGGGGTTGCGGGGGCTGGCGAAGGCGTGGCAGCGGCGCACCCGGGCCAGGATCGTGGCGGTGCTGCCGGGCTCCAGCTCGGCGATGCGCACCAGCCGGGCGTAGTCGAGGTAGTCGCGGGGGTAATGGTGGAGCAGATCCCGCACCACCAGCAGGCCCAGGCCCGCCAGCTGGGCGGCGAACTTCGGCCCCACCCCGCTCAGGGCGGTGAGCGGCGCCTCGGGATCGAGGGGCGCCGATCCGGGGGCGGGGGCTGGATCCAGCAGCCGCAGGCGCGGGCTGGAGGCCGGCGGCGGTGGCCGGTGGCGGCAGCGCAGCTGGTGCACCCGTTGGCGCAGCTGGCTCACCAGCCGCGCCCGGCGATCGGGCGCGTCGTCGGGATAGCCGAGGAAGCGATCGGCCAGCTCCGCCAGGGAGCGCAACTCCTCGGCGGCGAGGCCGGCCACCCCCTCCCGCAGGCTGCGGACGATGAAGGCGCTGTAGGTCTCGCGCCGACCCACCAGATCACCGAAGCCCCGCTCGCTCTCCAGCTGGCTGGCCTGCTGCAGGGTGGCGCACCAGCGCTCCAGCTCCGCCGCCGGACGGCCGGGGGTCAGTCCGGTGGACTGAGGCTCTCGTGGCGATCCCGCAACCACAGCTGTTCCGCCTCGTGCGCCTCGCGCCGCCGTTGCAGACGCTGGAATTGCTGCGCCATTCTGCGCACCTCCTGGCGGTGCTGTTGCAGGCGGCGCCGACAGGTGCGCAGCCGGGGCTCCTCCAGCTCCAGGTCGACGCTGCGCAACAGCACCGCCATCACCTGCAGGGGACTGGCGTCGTCGGCCGGGAAGGGGAGCCGCAGCCGCAGCAGATTGGGGGGCGCCGGCTGGGGCTCCAGCTGGCCGGCGAGCACGGCATCGAGCAGGGAGACGGGCAGCAGGCTGCCGCTCAGCCCCACCCGCAGCAGCTCGACGTTGATGGCGTGGGAGAGGTTGCGCAGACGGCGAGACAGGGCCGCCTCCACCCCGTCTAGCCAGTGGAGCAGGGAGAGGGGATCGTCAGGAAGCTGACCGCCGCTCCAGAGTTCGGCGCTGCCCCCCTCCTGGTGCTCCGCGGGGGCCTCGGACTCCGCCAGCAACCGCTGCAGCAGGGGGGGCAGATCGGCAACGGGCGCGGGATGCTCCCCGTCCTCGCTCGCTTCGTCCTCCTGGGCTTCGGCCCTGGGTCCCCAGGGGAGATCCGGGGATTCCACCGGCTGCGGCCGTCCCGCCAGACCGCCGAGAGCGCGCAACAGCCCGGCGCTGAAGGGAAGGGAACCATCCAGATTGACCGACCCCTCCGGCAACCGCTCCGCAAGCTGGGACGGCGGACTATCAAGGCCGGGCGGCTGCGGCGGGCCGCTCTCCTCCTCGCCGGAGGAGGAGCCGAAGTGCTGGATCAGTTGTTGGCGCTGGCGGCGTTCCTGCCGCTGCCGCTCCCGGGCGATCTGGGCCGCCAGGGTGGCGAGCTGCTCGACCGTGAGCAGGCTGGTGCAGCGCCGCACCAGGGTGTTGAGGCGGCGATGCAGCAGGCGCCGATCCTGCTCCGGCAGGGCGGGATAGCGCCTCGGCTGGATCTGGGCGGCCAGGTGGAAGCAGGCGCGGTCCACACGGACCGGCAGCACCTGGCGCAGCACCTGCAGGTAAAGCGCCAGATGGCGATAGAGCTCGGGATTTCCCTCGCACAGGCGCGACCGCAGCTCCTGCAGCGGGTCTGCGGGTCCGGCCCGCTCCGTTCGTGGGGAGCTGGCCAACGTGCGGACCTCAGGCCGGCTTGGTCATCGCCGCCACCTCGGCGGCGAAGTCGGACTGTTCCACCTCGATGCCTTCGCCGAGGGTGTAGCGGGTGAAGCGACGCACCTGGATGTTCTCCCCCGTCTTGCCGGCGGCCTGCTTGACCATCTCGCCCAGGGTGATGTTCGGGTCACGGATGAAGGGCTGGTCAAGCAGGGCCATCTCCTTGAGGCGCTTGCCGATGCGGCCCTCGACGATCTTCACCTTCATCTCGGGCTTCTTGCCGCCCAGATCGTCGCGACCCATCTCGATCGTCTTCTCCCGTTCGACCACCTCTTCAGGGATCTGCTCGGTGCTGACGTATTCGACGTTGGGGCAGGCGGCGATCTGCATTGCCACATTGCGCAGCAGCTCCTGGAAGAGCTCGCCGCGGGCGACGAAGTCGGTCTCGCAGTTCACCTCCACCAGCACGCCC
>JBILEP010000249.1:0-3719 GCA_044352045.1 Cyanobium sp.
GGAAATGAGAACAGCGTATCTTTGGCCCATGGCTCATGCCTCCACGTTGAGATGGACAAGGTCAGCGCTGGCTTGGTCAGAGCACCAAAGCCCACGATTGGAATCAAACGAAAGTCCTTGGGGATCCACTAAATCTACCGGCAGATCGGCGATCTCCATGGTTCCTTGAGCATCGTATCGGCGTAACTCTCGATTGCGATGGTCAAGCGTGAACATCGAGCTATCTCGTGGGTCAAAATCCAGTCCACAGGGTTGAGGGCCGGGAGCGAAGCGATGGGACACGACCCGTTTGTGTTCAACATCAATGCCATAGATGGCACTCGAATAACCAGCCTGAACGGACACATAGAGAATGCCGTCGTGCCAAGCGATGTCTCCGATCGTTGTCGCCTCTCCTCGCAGGGCGATGTCGTAGGCGCCAAACTCCAAGGACTGTGGATCCATCACCAGGGCTTGCTGGCCGGAGTTGGGATCAACGCGGCAGACGGTGCGGGTGACCTGATCAGCGACCAAAACGTTGGCGCCATCCCAGGAGAGGGAGACACCATGCTTCGCCGGTGTCTGAACCTGGAGAGGGGCTGCTGCCCTCAGGGATCCCTCCCGGTGCCCACTGAAGCGTCGTAGTTCTCGGGATTGATGCCCATAGATCCAGAGGTCGGCGCCATGAATCAGTACCGTTGCCGATGGTTCAGGCAGGTTTAAACGTCCCACAATGGTGGCTTTCATCCGGGATTTCCTCTCTTGACGTGACAGCAAGTGAGCGATAGGGTCGCCAATAAATCACCTGGCAATCAGGTGGCCGCATCAGGCCTGCGGTGTCTTGTGTACTCTCTTGTTCTAGCGATGCTCGCACTAGCGATACCCATGCCTTCATGATCGCTCACAATCAATTCAGGGGCTTGTGTCTGTGCTCGTTGCCGGGACGAGTGAAGGTTGCGCGATTGCGCCAAGTGGATTCTCTGTCCTTTGGTAATGGCAAGTGATCATTGCTGAAGCGTTGTCATCTGACCATGCCCCTCACCCTTGGTGTTCTGATCCCCAAGACCGTGCGTCGGGGTTTCCCGCAGCTGCTGGAGGCTGAGGTTTCCGCCCACACGGGGCCCAGCGGCATGAGCCCTGCCCCGATCAGCGATCCACTGACCACCCACTCCCCGTAGGCCGGGACTGATGCAGGGGGTCACGTCAGTCCAGCCCCTTCGCTCCCCGTGGTTCAGACGTTGCCGCCCCCACCCCGCCAAGCCAGCGGCAGATCCCGCAACGCCCCGATCAGCACAAACCACACCAGCCGCAGCCGCGCCAGCACTCCCGGCCGGCTCGCCAGCTCCAGGTATTTCGCCTGGCCGCACTCCGTGCGTATCCAGCGAGCCACGGCGGGCGGAATGGCTGGCGGCACGGCGGTCGGAGTCGCGGGCGGCATGGTGGGGGTCATGGCGTCTCAGATCCGGCGCAGGGCGTCGGCTTTGTCTTTGAAGTCGCTGAGCAGCAGCTGCAGGTAGGTGACCTTGCGCAGCTTGATGTTGGCCACCAGGGACATGCCCACCTTCAGCTGCAGCGGCTGACCTCCCTTGAGCTTCATCTGCTGGGAGTTGAGCTTGATATCCACCGGGTAGCGATAGAACTGCTTGTTCGGATTGCGCTCATCCGGCGGTAGCGCGTCGGAGCCGATCCGCCGCACGGTGC
This sequence comes from Cyanobium sp., assembly GCA_044352045.1. Taxonomy (GTDB): domain Bacteria; phylum Cyanobacteriota; class Cyanobacteriia; order PCC-6307; family Cyanobiaceae; genus Cyanobium. The sequence continues at coordinate 1,681 of JBILEP010000249.1, forward strand.
CCTCCAACACCCCGAAATCGGTGGCGGGGTAGGAATCGATGCTGATCTCGGCCTTTTTGCCCACCTGCACGAAGCCGATCTCCTTGCTCGGCACCTCCACCCGCGCCTCCAGCCGGTCGAACGGCACCACCTTCATCACCGGTTCGCTGGTTTGGGCCACGAAACCCTTGCTCTTCGGCTTCAGCTCGAATACCAGCCCCGCTTCCGGGGCGCGGATCTCCTGGTAGCGGATGTTCACATCCAGCTCCACCAGCTTGCTGCGCAGATCCGCCAGCTCGCTCTGCAGCTCGCGGATGCCCTGTTGCAGGATCGCCTCCTGCCGCAGCCGCTCCACCTTCGACTGCTTGATCTGGCCCTCCACCTCCTGCACCTTGTTCACCTGGCTCAGATACTGCAGCTCCTGCACCGCCCCCTGGCGGTTGAGGGTTTCCAGGCGGCTGAGCACCTCCCGCTCCAGCCCCAGGCGCTCGTTCAACACCTGCTGCTCGGTGTCGTTCACCGCCAGGTAGCGCACCAGCTCCTCCCGCTTGAGGCGCAGCTGCTGCTGTTTGAAGGCGATCGTTTTCAGAATGCTCTGCTGGCGGTCGCGGGTGGCTTCCGTATCGAGGCGCAGCAGCACCTGGCCCTTGCGCACCTGCTCCCCCTCCTTCACCAGCACCTGGTCCACCACGCCGCCCACCGGCATCTGGATGTCCTTCACCACCCCGAGCGGCTCCAGCTTGCCGGGGGCGGTGACGATCTCCTCGGTTTTCGCCAGCGCCAGCCACGCCAGGGCGAAGCCGGTGACGCCGATCAGGGTCCAGGTGATGCTGCGCGCCCACACCCGCGATTGCTGCAGCACCACATCATCGTTATCCGTGTGCACCAGGCGCTCCAGGCCGTTCTGGGCCTGCCGGAAGAGGTTCGGGGCCATCAGCTCGCCTCCTGCTGGCGATAGAGCGCGAAGTAGCGGCCCTTGAGGGCCATCAGCTCCTCGTGGGTTCCCTCTTCCACAATCGCCCCCTGGTGCATCATCACGATGCGATCAGCCCGGCGGATCGTGCTGAGGCGATGGGTGATAAAGAACACTGTGGCGTGCGACATCGCTTCACGCAGGTTGTCGCACACCTGGCGCTCGGTGTCGTAATCGAGGGCGCTGGTGGCCTCGTCGAGCACCAGCATCTGGGGGTTGCTGAGCAGGGTTCGGGCGATGGCGATGCGCTGGCGCTGGCCGCCGGAGAGGGAGGCGCCCCGCTCCCCCAGCGGCGTGCTGTAACCCGCTGGGAGTTCCATGATGAAGTCGTGGGCGCCGGCGAGGCGGGCGGCCCGCACGATCGCGTCGCTGGGGGAATCGGGGGCGGTGAGGGCGATGTTTTCGCTGATCGTGCCGCTGAACAACAAGGGATCTTGCGGCACGATGCCGACCTGGCGCCGCAGCGAATAGAGCTCCACCTTGTCGATGTTGTAGCCGTCCACCAGGATGCGGCCCTTGGTAGGGGAATACAGCCGGGGCAACAGTTTCATCAAGGTGCTCTTGCCGCTGCCGCTCTGGCCCACGATGCCCACAAACGTGCCCTTGGACACATGCAGGTTGATGTTGGTGAGCACCTCCGCCCCGCCAGGGGTAAAGCTGAAGCCCACGTTTTCGAACACCACATCGCCCTCCACCGGCGGCAGGGGGATGTTGGCCCGATCGGCGGCGGTGGATTCCTCCGGCGTGTCCACCACATCCGCCAGCCGCTCGAACGACACCCGCAGCTCCTGGATGTTCTGCCAGATCGAGGAAAGCCGCAGCAGCGGCTGGGTGACGTAGCCGCTGATGATCCGGAAGGCGATCAGCTGGCCAAGGGTGAGCTCCCCCTTGAGCACCAGCGTTGCCCCCACCCAGAGCACCAGCAGCTGGGAGAGCTTCTGCAACACCTGGCTGCTCTCGTTGAGGAAGGTGCCGGTGACCGTTTTCTCAAAGGTGCGGGAGATGTACTTGGCGTAGGAGTCCTGCCATTTCCAGCGGCTCACCATCTCCACGTTCTGCGCCTTCACCGTCTGCACGCCGGTGAGCA
>JBILEP010000250.1:0-3698 GCA_044352045.1 Cyanobium sp.
GACGGGTTCATGGCCCAAGGGGGCTGTCCGAACAGTCGCGAGGGGGCTCGGGGCATCGCCGGCACCGGCGGACCGGGCTACAAGATTCCCTGTGAGATCAACCGCAACAAACACCAGGCCGGCAGCCTGTCGATGGCCCACGCCGGTCCGAACACCGGTGGCAGTCAGTTCTTCCTCTGCCATGGCGCCCAGCCCCACCTCGACGGCGTCCACACAGTCTTCGGTCACACCGGCGACATGGATGTGGTGCTCAAGCTCAAGAATGGCAGCCGCATCAACAAGGTGACGATCGAGGCCTGAGAGGCCCTGCCCTCAGCGCCAGACCACAAAGGCGCCGGGGGCGACACTCAGCCGTGGACAGGTTGATTCCGTCGCCCCCAGATCCGCTAGGGGCCGGATTTCCGCCTCCAGATCCACGCTCGGATGCCCCACCCGACAGCCGTCGGGGGCAAGCAGCAGGCTGGTCGCCCGCCCCCCGGGCCAGGCGGCGATGCGCTGCAGCACAGCAGCCAGATCGGCGGGGCTGAGGGTCCGCTCTCCGGAGGCGCGCAACAGCAGGGCCAGGCGCGGCTGGGCCAACAGGGCCAGCAGGCGGGGATGCTCCTCCCGCTCCAGCAGCAGCCCCTGCTCCAGCAACCAGGCCCGCAGCGCCTCAAACCACTCGGCCAGCTGCGCCACGCCGGCCTCCCCCTCCCAGCCCAGCACCGCCGTCGGCCCCCAGCTGGCCGCGTCCTGCGGCACAGCCGGGGAAGCCGCCTCCATCAGATGGCCAAGCTTGGTGCGCTTGGCTTGCAGATAGGCGGCGTTGTCGTCGCCGGGATCCATCACCAGGGGCACCCGATCGACCACCTCCAGCCCGTAGCCGCCGAGGCCGGCGATTTTGCGGGGATTGTTGGTGATCAGCCGCAGCCGCCGCACCCCCAGATCACTGAGGATCTGAGCCCCCACGCCGTAGTTGCGCAGGTCGGCGGGGAAGCCCAGCCGCTCGTTGGCCTCCACCGTGTCCAGGCCGCCGTCCTGGAGGCTGTAGGCGCGCAGTTTGTTGATCAGGCCGATGCCCCGTCCCTCCTGGCGCAGGTACACCACCACCCCTTCACCAGCGCTTTCGATCAGCCGCAGGGCCGCCTCCAGCTGGGGTCGGCAATCACAACGCAGCGATCCGAAGGCATCACCGGTGAGGCATTCGGAGTGCACCCGCACCAGCACGGGGCCGCTGGCCTGCTCGGGATGGCCCTTGACGATCGCCACATGCTCGCTGTCGTCCATCTCATTGCGGTAGCCGATCGCCCGGAAGCGGCCGAAGGCGCTGGGGAGGCTGGCCTCGGCCTGGCGGCGCACGAAGCGCTCCGTCTCCAGCCGGTAGCGGATCAGGTCGGCGATCGAGATCAGCCGCAAGCCGTGGCGGCGTGTGTAGTCCACCAGCTGGGGCAGGCGGGCCATCGAGCCGTCCGGGTTCTGGATCTCGCAGATCACGCCGGCGGGATAAAGACCGGCCAGGCGGGCCAGGTCGATCGCCGCCTCGGTGTGCCCCGCCCGCTTCAGCACCCCACCGGGGCGAGCCCGCAGCGGGAAGACATGGCCGGGTCGGCGTAGGTCATCGGGACGGGTGGCCGGATGGATGGCCACCTGGATGGTGCGGGCCCGGTCCTCGGCGGAGATGCCGGAGGTCACCCCATTCTCCGGACCGGCGTCCACGCTCACGGTGAAGGCCGTCTGGTTGCTGTCGGTGTTGCGATCCACCATCAGCGGCAGATCCAGACGGTCTAGGCGCTCGCCCTCCATCGCCAGGCAGATCAGGCCCCGCGCCTCGGTGGCCATGAAATTGATCTGCTGGGGGGTGGCGAACTGGGCCGCACAGATCACATCCCCTTCGTTCTCGCGGTTCTCGTCGTCGACGACCACGATCGCCTCGCCGTTGCGGATCGCCGCCAGGGCATCGGGGATGGGATCGAAGCGGATCGCGGGGACAAGGCCCGGATCGCGGTCGGAGCGGGTGAGCAGGGTCAAGAAGCGCTGCGAAGTCCTTTATAAAGCCCGGTACGATCCCGATTGCTTTTCCAGGGCCATGACAGCCAGCCGCGTCGCAGTGATCGGTGCCAGCGGTTACGGCGGCCTGCAGACCCTGCGGCTGCTGCAGGGCCACCCCAACTTTGCGATCACCTTCCTGGGCGGTGAGCGCAGCAGCGGACGCCGCTGGAGTGAGTTGGTGCCATTCCTGCCTTTGAGCGGCGATCCGGTGGTGCGGAGCCCCGACCCGGATGCCATCGCCGCTGCCGCCGAATTGGCGGTGCTCAGCCTGCCCAACGGGCTGGCGGCGGGCCTTGTGCCCGCCCTGCTGGAGCGGGGTGTGCGGGTGGTGGACCTCTCTGCCGACTACCGCTATCGCGATCTGGCCCTCTGGCAGGAGGTTTATGCCAGCGAGGCCCGGGAGGTACCCCGCGATGACGCCGACCTCTGCCGTGAGGCGGTCTACGGATTGGTGGAGTGGGAGGAGGCGAGAATCCGCGATGCCAGGCTGGTGGCGGCGCCGGGCTGCTTCCCCACCGCCAGCCTGCTGGCCCTGTTGCCCTTCCTCAAACAGGGCCTGATCGAGCTGGGGGGGATCATCATCGACGCCAAGACCGGCACCTCCGGGGGCGGCCGGGCCGCCAAGGAGCACCTGTTGCTGGCCGAGGCCTCGGAGGCGGTGGCCCCCTACGGCGTGGTGGGCCATCGCCACACCAGCGAGATCGAGCAGTTGGCATCGGCGGTGGCGGGACAGCCGATCCGCCTTCAATTCACCCCCCATCTGATGCCGATGGTGCGGGGGCTGCTGGCCACGGTCTACGCCCGCCTACGGGATCCGGGCCTCACGGCCGAGGACTGCACCACCCTGGTGCAAGCCTCCTACCGGAATAGCCCTTGCGTGGATGTGCTGCCCCCGGGCACCTACCCCTCCACCAAGTGGGTGCGCCAGACGAATCGTTGCCTGCTCTCGGTGCAGGTGGATGAGCGCACCGGCCAGTTGATCCTGATGAGTGCCATCGACAACCTGATCAAGGGGCAGGCCGGTCAGGGAGTGCAATGCCTGAACCTGATGGCGGGCCTGGAGGCCGGCGCCGGCCTGCCCCTGCAACCCTTCTATCCCTGAGCCAGGCGCTGCGCGGCGATCTTCACCGCCAGGGGCAGGATGCGGTGCTCCTGCACCCGGATCCGCGCATGCAGGCTGGCGCGGTCGTCACCGCTGAGCACCGGCACCGCGGCCTGCACCAGGATCGGCCCGGCATCCACCTCAGGCACCACCAGATGGGCGGTGCAACCCGCCAGGGTCACACCCGCCGCCAGGGCCGCGCCAATTCCGTCCCGCCCCCGGAAGCTGGGCAGCAGGGAGGGGTGGAGATTCACCAGCCGGCCAGGGAAGGCGTCGATCAGCACGGGCGTGACAATGCGCATCCAGCCCGCCATCACCACCAGGTCGGCCTCCACCTGGCGGAAGGCGGTGATCAGCGCCCCATCGAGCGCCTCCCGGCTGGCGAAGCTGCGGTGGTCCAGCAAGCGCCAGGGGATGGCCAGCCGCTCCGCCCGCCCGCGGGCGCCACAGTCCGGTTCGTTAACCACGAGCAGGGACACCTCCGCCGCCAGGGCGCCGGAGCGACAGGCCGCCACCAGCGCTTCAAAATTGCTCCCGTCTCCGGAGGCCATCACCCCCAGCCGCAGTC
>JBILEP010000251.1:0-3683 GCA_044352045.1 Cyanobium sp.
TGGACGCGCCGCAGAGTTGATTCTCGAGCACCACCAACGCCACAGCAATGAGCAACTGCGCCAGCAGCAGTTCGCCAATCGCCGCCTCTGGGAAACCCATCTCAGCCCGGCCTCGTTCTACGGCCGGCTGCAACCCCTGCTGCGCCGCTTGCGGCAGCCCCCCCAATGATCCGGATTTCCGTTCTGCTCTGCACCCACAACCCCCATCCGGGCCGGCTGGATCGCTGCCTGCAGGGGCTCGCCACCCAGACCCTCGATCGCGACCAATGGGAGCTGCTGGCGATCGACAACGCCAGCAGCCCCCCCTTAAGCCTCGCCACCTTCCGGGCGGCCGGGGCCGCGAGCCTGCGCCTACTCCAGGAAAGCGAACTCGGGCTCACCCCGGCACGGCTGGCGGGCATTGCCGCGGCCGAAGGCGACATCCTGGTGTTCGTTGACGATGACAACGTGCTGGCACCGGACTACCTCCGCCAGGCCCTGACCTTCCTGGACGCCGAGCCCAAGGTGGGAGCCGCCGGAGGGGTGCTGGAGGGGGAGTTTGAGGTGCCGCCGCCGCGCTGGCTGCTTCCCCATCTCAACCTCCTGGGTATCCGGGACTTCGGCGAGCGACCGATCCAGGCCCTCATCTACAACCAGGTGGGGCCCTGGGAACCGATCGGCGCCGGCATGGTGATCCGCCGCAGCGTCGCCTGCCAGTACGCCCGTGTCGCCGCCGATCCTCGCCGGCGCTGCCTCGATCGCCGCGGCCGGGCACTGGCCAGCTGCGGCGATACGGACATGGCCCGCTGTGCGCCGGAGCTGGGCCTGGCCCTGGCCTACGAGCCCAGCCTGCGGCTGCTGCACCTGATGCCCGCCGCCCGGGTGCGCTATGGCTACATCCTGCGGTTGGTGCATGGCATCAAGCGCAGCGGCATCCTGTTGGACCGCATCCGCACGGGCCAACCCTCCCAGCTGGGCCATCCCTTGGCGGTGGGCCGCCAATTCCTGATCCGGGGTCTGCGCCTCTTCACCCCCGACCCCCGTCAGTGGCTGCTGAGCCTGGCCGCCCTGCGCGGCGAGATCCAGGCGCGGCGCGTGAGGCTGGAAGGATGACGGATACCCTGCCGCGGATCAGCCTCGTCACGCCGTCCTTTCAACAGGGCCGTTTTCTGGCGGAGACGATCGAGTCGGTGCTCGATCAGGGCTACCCCAACCTTCAATACATCGTCGTCGATGGCGGCAGCCGCGACGAATCCGTGGATGTGATCCAACGCTACGCCGACCATCTCGACTGGTGGGTGAGCGAACCCGACCAGGGCCAGAGCGACGCGCTGCGCAAGGGTTTCGCCAGGGCCGATGGCGTGCTGATGAACTGGCTCAATTCCGACGATCTGCTGCGACCGGGCGCCCTGCATGCCGTGGCGGAGAGCTGGCTGGCCAGCGGCGCTGACCTGATCCTCGGCGAAGACCTCCCCTTCACGGACGACCCGACCCAACCGGTGGGCCATTTCCGCCCCGGCGGCCAGCGCTGGCCGGACTGCCTGAAGTTCTGGAGTGGGGAGTTCTTGTACCACCAGCCCTGCAGCTTTTTTTCCGCCCGGGCCTGGAGAGCCAGCGGCGGCCTGGATGCCTCGCTGCACTATGTGATGGATTACGACCTCTACTGCCGCATCCTGGCCCTGCCGGACTGTCGCGTCGAGATTCTCGAGCGTCCCCTGAGCGCCTTCCGCCTGCACGCCGACGCCAAGACCAGCGCCCAGCGGCCCCGTTTCCTGGAGGAGCAAGCCCGGGTGTCGCGGCGCTACTGGCAGGCGGGCGGCCTGGATCCGGCGCGCTGCGAGCGGGAGCTGCGGGCCTACAGCGCCCGCTGCCGTTTTCACCAGGGCATCGAAGCGCTGCGCCAGCGGCGTCTGGGGGAGGGCATGCAACGGCTGGGGCAGGGCCTGGTGGGCTCGCCGCTCGCCTTCCTCCGCCATGCCGCCTCGCGCCTGCCGGGTGGAACCGGAGGTTCGGCGTGAAGCTGAGCGTCGCCATCGCCACCTTCGGCCGGGAGCAGGTGCTCCTCGACACGGTGCGGGGCCTGCTGGCCCTGGAGAAGGCTCCCGGCAGCAACGACGACTGGGAGCTGCTGATCGTCGACCAGACCGTTGACCATGAGCGCGCCACCGAGCGACAGCTGGAGGCCTGGCAGCGAGGGGGCCAGCTCCGCTGGCTGCGTCAGTTTCCAGCCTCCACGACGGCGGCCATGAACCGTCTGCTGCTCGAGGCGCGGGGAGAGCGGGTTCTGTTCGTCGATGACGACATCATTCCCGACCCCGACCTGCTGACGGCCCACCTGGCGGCGGGGATCCGCCATCCCGGAGCACTGATCGCCGGCCGGGTTCTCCAGCCCTGGCATCACGGCGAGCCGGATCCGCCGGGGGCCCCCTTCTCGTTCAACAGCCTGCAGGCCTGCGCGGCCGACGAGTTCATCGGCTGCAACTTCAGCCTGCCCCGCAGGCAGGCCCTGGAGCTCGGGGGCTTCGATCGCAATTTCGTGCGCGTTGCCTATCGCTTTGAGGCGGAATTCGCTCACCGGTGGCGGCAGGCGGGCCAGGCCATCGCCTATGAGCCCACCGCCCTGATCCACCATCTCAAGGCCGAGCGCGGAGGCACCCGCAGCTTCGGCCAGCACCTCACGACGATTCGCCCCGACCACAGCGTCGGTCGCTACTACTTCCTGCTGCGCACCCAGCCCCTGCCCGCCGCCCTGGCGCGCAGCGCCCAACAGCTGCTGGGCTCGATCCGCAGCCGCCACCATCTGCGCCGCCCCTGGTGGATCCCCCTCACCCTCACCGCCGAACTGCGCGGCCTGTTCTGGGCCCTGCGCCTGCATCAACAGGGGCCGAAGCTGATGCCCCCGGGTCGTCCGCGGCTGCTGATCGCCACCACCCACCCGATCCAGTACCAGGTCCCGCTGTTCCGGGCCCTGGCGTGCTGCCCGGATCTCGACCTGGAGGTGTTGTTCCTCACCCTGCCGGATGCGACCCAGCAAGGGGAGGGATTCGGGGTGGCCTTCGACTGGGATGTGCCCCTGCTGGACGGGTACCGCTGGCGCCGGGCGGCCTCCAGCCGCGGGGCCGGGCTGGGCCAGGGCTTCCGGGGGCTCCGCCTGCGCCACCCGGAGCGCGAGCTGCTCGGGGGCGACCGACCGCCCGACGCGGTGCTGATCACCGGCTGGCAGGTGGAAGGCCTGCTGCAGCTGTTTCTGGCCGCCTGGCGGCTCCACCTGCCCATCCTGCTGCGGGGGGATTCCGGCGATCTGCCCCGCCGTCGCTGGCCGGTGCGCCTGCTGCATCGCTTCCTGGTCAGCCAAACGGCCGCCTGCCTGCCCGTCGGAGCGGCCAACACCCGCTTCTACCAAGCCAACGGCAGCCAGGAGCATCGACGCTTCGCCTGCCCGCACTTCGTGGACAACGCCTTTTTCATCAACCAAGCCGCTGCGCTGCGGCCCCGCCGGCAGGAGCTGCGAGCCCGCTGGGGCATCCCGGCCGAGGCCTTCTGTTTCCTGTTCGCCGGCAAGCTGCAGGCCAAGAAGCATCCGCTGGATCTGCTGGCGGCCCTGCGCCGGCTGGTCGCCGATCCCACGGCGCCAGCCTTGCATCTGCTGGTGGTGGGCAGCGGCGAGTTGGAAGCGGATTGCCGCCGGATGGCCGAGCGCTGGA